>NZ_JBFEFW010000031.1:0-65125 GCF_047229145.1 Brevibacillus jepli | reverse complement strand
GCCGCCAGCGTTCGTCCTGAGCCAGGATCAAACTCTCCAATAAAGTTTGTTACTGGTTCAAAGCTGGCAAATCATTTAATGATAGACTCATTAACGCTTTCGCTGTTCAGTTTTCAAGGAGCAATCGTGTTGCTTTCCTGTCCTCAGTGTTCATCGTTTTTTGTGATGGCGTCTTAAGGACAAGAATTAATCTATCATGTTACCTATCTTTGAGTCAATATGTTTTTTAAAAAAAGTTTTCACGTGTAATGTTCCTCCCCGAGCTTTCTGCGTCTAACATACTTGGATAACTCATTTGGAGAGGCGATCCTAGCGTACATACGAAACATGATGGAGTACCTTTCCTCCATGGCCCGCTTCACTAATTGATCAATTCGTTTATCACTAAAATCAAGGAGCATCTCTTCCAGCTCACGCTTTAACAAATATTCTAGTTCCTGTACTTCTTTTGTATTAAACAAAAACCCTAGCAACGATATCGCCCTCCGCCTTACGAGTCTCTCCTCTATCCTTTCCATCAAAATTCAGCCCTATTCAAAT
Organism: Brevibacillus jepli; assembly: GCF_047229145.1. NCBI lineage: Bacteria > Bacillati > Bacillota > Bacilli > Caryophanales > Paenibacillaceae > Brevibacillus > Brevibacillus jepli. The sequence continues at coordinate 64,585 of NZ_JBFEFW010000031.1, read as the reverse complement.
TAAAAAGCCATCCGTTTAGGAAGGCTTCAATTTGTTCGCAAATCAGAATTATTTCAGTAAGTTCAATTGCTGCAGTTGTTGCCCCACTGTTTCCTTGAGAATGGTTGGGGTAATCGTGCTCTCCACAACAGCTGCGATAAACAGCAGAACGATAACAGTCAGGACAGCTACTGGAAATTGCTTGAGCGTATCGTACCAGTCATTTTTCAATCGTGGTAGCTTATGAGGCTGAATTAACACTCCCACAGATCGCAGGCTCAGAACCCCTAGTCGAATACCGACTCCCGCTGCAAACAGTATAGCTGGGAGTTCGAAAATGCCGTGTGGCAATATTCCAGCGCTAAAAATAAGCCATGGACTTACTCCTACAGCACTGGATTTGGAAATGATAAACCCAAGCAGCACTCCATTTGCGAGCATTCCAATTATGGGAAAGAATGCAAAAAATATTCCCAATGCCATCATCATTAGTGCACTAAGAACATTATTCGAAAAAATCATCCAAAACATGGCCAAAGGTCCGCCGCCGTTTTCTTTAATCCGCTCGGCGAGTTCCTTTAATTGTCCCATCAGGCTACCGACCATGCCTTCAACAATCGGCGCTTGAATATAACCAATCAAGGCGCCCCCAAAAAATAGTAAGCATGCGGCGAAGAAAAATTTTCGGTTATCAAGCCACAAATTCCGCAATCGAATGCCCATGAACCACACCCCTTTACTGCCTCTTCATTCACTATATGCATTGTACCTCAACAATAGCCAACAGGCCAAAGAATATCCTTGTCTTCCCTGCATAAACTGTTATCGGACAAAGGAGGTGCTTATCCATGAAATTCATTTACGTGATCAGTGCGAAACGACTCAAGCAAATCTTGATTATCGTCGCAGCCATCGTACTCACAGCTGGAATTGGTTATGCACAACGAGATTCAATCGCTGCCTTTGCTGAAGGTGCCAGCACGCAAGCCCCCCAAGCTATTTATAAGGTCGACACCAAGGAAAAGAAGATCGCCCTTACCTTTGACATTAGCTGGGGAGAGACCCGAGCATTGCCGATACTGGATATTTTAAAAGAGAAAAAGGTAAACAAGGCAACCTTTTTCCTCTCCTCCCCTTGGAGTCAAAGACATCCAGACATCTTGAAACGCTTGAAGGAAGACGGCTTAGAAATCGGTTCGCACGGCCACAAGCATGACAACTACAGCAAATATTCCGATGAAGAAATTCGCACCCAAATAGCCAAAGCTGACTCCATTCTCACCGAAATGACTGGAAAAAAACCAGCGCTCATTCGGATGCCAAATGGTGATTTTGACAAACGAGTGCTGGAAATCGCGAATCGCATGGGTTATACAGTCATCCAATGGGATACGGACTCCAAAGATTGGACCAATCCCGGTACAGATGTGATCATCAATAATGTATTATCCAAAGCTCATCCAGGAGACATCGTCCTCATGCATGCGAGTGATTCCGCCAAAGATACACACCTTGCCCTCCCTGTTATTATTGATCAGTTACGCAAGGATGGGTACGAGTTCGTTACGGTATCTGAGCTAATTGCGGGTACAAGTGTGGAAAGCAAAGAAATTAATTAAAGCAAAAAAGCTGACCTCTGTTGGGTCAGCTTTCTCTTTTTACCAGACGATGCAATTGCATGACTTGCCAGACGTTACAAAACAATAGTGGAACGAGCATGGACAGCGTTGCACGCACATTATCTTCCTTCAGTGCAGGAATCCATTCTAGTGACGTGACGACAAACATAAAGAACATCGTTGGTATCCATGCAGATTTATTAGTTAGACTCACTTTTCCATAGGCGGTAACAACGGCAACAATCAATAATAGCGTAGGTTCAATAAAATAAGGGCCAAACCCTTTTCCTTCACCCAAAGACGTATAGCGAAGATAAATCATATCAAAAAAAACGAACAAGATAAGAAATACTTGGACACTTTTCCACATAGAAGGCGTTTTAAATATCGTTTTGGCGAAATAATTAATTGTCATATACGCAAAGAAACCCATCTGCGCCACAATACTAATGGTCATTCCATACAATAAATACATGAACAAGCCCACAAAAAAGTTACCTGTACTTCCTTCGACCAGCTTGTCCAAATCAAAAATAAGGGCAACCAGGATTCCACCTAATCCCCCAAGCAAGAGCGTGGTAATAAAAAGCCAGCCATACTTACGTAAACTCACCAAGTATTCCCTCCCATCCACATCGAATATGATTGTACCAATGGATACAAGAAAATACTAGCGTAAGAACAAAACAAAATGCACACGTTACTTGTAGGCAGAGTAAAGAAGGAGGTGTCCACCCCATGAGAAACAAGACAATGTCTTTTTGTTTAACCGCTCTTGTCTGTCTGGTGCTGACCAGTTGCGGGGGTGGCGGACAAGCGCAAAGTTCGTCTCAGCCTGATTATAAAAGCGTCAAAGACATGGTGCTGGACATATTGCAGACGGACGAAGCGAAGCAATCAGTAAGCAAGATGATGAAGGATGAAAAGTTCAAGCAAAGCCTGATGTTGGACGAGTCCACTGTGCGAACCACTTTGATTCAAAGCATGACCAATCCAAATAGTCCGCACATTAAAGAGGCGTTTAAAGACCCGAAATTCGCTAGCGCAATGGCGAAATCCATGAAAAACGAGCAAAAAACGCTCATGAAGGACCTGATGAAGGACCCTGAATACCAAAAAGAGCTCATAAGCGTTATGAAAGACCCTGAGTTTGAAAAAAATTTGATGGACCTCATGAAAAGCTCTGCCTATCGTCAACAAACTATGCAGGTGATGAAGGATTCCTTGCAAAGCCCTTTGTTCCAAGCTGAACTCATGAAGATCATGACCAAAGTATCTGAGGACATGACAAAACCAAAGGAGCTCAAGTCAAAGAAAAAAGGGAAAGGAAAAGAAGGTGGCGATGGGGGCGGGGGCGGCAGTTCGTCCTAAACGTAAAGGTGAGCTCTTTTTAAAGAGCCCACCTTTTTTTACGTACATTTTTATCGTTTTACAGCTTCTCCGCATTTTTCTACAACACGTTTTGCCATATCGATGTAAAGCTGACCAATTTCCGTCTTTTCTCCATAGATGGATGGGGAATAATCCGGTTCAGATGGATGATTATCCGGTTGGCCCAGCGGAATTTGAGCAAGCAGCTCACATGCCAATGTCTCAGCCAGCTTAGCTCCTCCGCCGCGTCCGAATACGTACTCTTTAGAACCATCCTTCGCTTCATACCAAGCCATGTTCTCTACGATACCAAGGATCTCATGACCTGTACGTTTTGCCATGGCGCCTGCCCGAGCAGCTACAAACGCTGCTGTAGCATGAGGCGTCGTCACGACAATCTCCATGCTTTGCGGAATCATTGTGTGTACATCGAGGGCCATATCCCCCGTTCCTGGAGGCAAGTCCAGCAGGAGGTAATCCAATTCTTCTCCCCAATGCACTTCCGTGAAAAAGTTACGAAGCATTTTACCCAGCATAGGACCTCGCCAGATGATCGGGGAGTTGTCCTCTACAAAGAAGCCCATGGACATAACCTTTACATTTTGCTTTTCAACAGGCAAAATGGTTTCTCCAATTACGGTTGGTCGTTGTTCAATATTCATCATATCGGGCACACTAAATCCGTAAATGTCTGCGTCGATAATGCCAACCTTTTTGCCTAAACGAGCGAGGGCAACGGCCAGGTTCACTGTCACCGTTGACTTCCCAACGCCGCCTTTTCCGGATGTGACAGCAATAAAAGTCGTATTGGAATCCTTCGCCAAAATCGGGTTCAAAAGAGGAGCTTGTCCCGGTGTCATGTTATGTGTTTGCCCACCTTGGTTCTTGCGGAGTTGGGCAGACAGAGCAGCTCGTTCCTCGTCTGTCATTGAACCGAATTGCAGGCGTACCTCTTCGGCTCCTAGCGCTTTTACTGCTGCAATGACATCGTCCTCGATCTTGGCTTTGAGCGGACAGCCTGAGATCGTCAAAACGACTGTGAGGCTGACTGTCTTTCCTTCAATATGGATATCCCGAATCATGTTGAGCTCGACCAAGCTACGATTAATCTCAGGGTCTTTTACGTCGCGTAATGCTTCGAGAACCTGTTCTCTGGTCAACATACTGGTTCACCTCATCTATGATCTTTTCAAACATTTTCATGCTGGTATTACGAGCGTATGCGCGTTCATTATAGCATATTCGGGCGGTCGGGACACGACCACCGCCCTCTTAAGGTGCAATTGGTGCTTTTTCTCCCGAATACTGACGCAATATCCCCTGATAAATGGCATTCGCCATCGCCTTTTGGTATTCGACGCTCTGGAGACGCTTTGCTTCCTCCGTATTACTGACAAAGCCTACTTCAACCAATACAGCCGGGCAATTAACTTCCCGAATCAGGAATACATTGTTTGTCTTACTAGGAACCCGATCCGTATGACCAATCACCCGTTTGATCTCATCTTGTATCAGATAGGAAACTTCTGCACTCTTTTTAAAGCTGGGAGAATAAAAAGTCTGCGCTCCCGACCATTTCGGAGAAGGGATGGAATTCACATGTATGCTGACCAAAAAATCCGGTGTACTATCATTGACCAGCTTCACCCGGTTTCGAATGTCCTCCGATTTTCGTTTGCGTAGCTGGTCGGCATCTGGACTCGCCAAATCCTTGTCCTCTTCCCTCGTCATGACCACAAACGCTCCAGACTGCTGGAGAAAATCTCGCAAATACATGCTAATTGCCAACGTCACTTCCTTTTCCACCACATCGCCGGCTTTCGACACGGCACCGCCGTCTTTCCCCCCATGTCCTGGGTCAATCGCTATGACCGTTCCCGTCAATGGCAGTGACCATGCCTGCCAGGAAGAGCGATCCGGTGATTCGTAGGTGAACAACAGCATGAGTACAGCGAAAGCCAATATCCAGCCTACTCCTTTTCGTGTCAAAGTGTATCGTCCCCTTTGTCCCATTCTCGTTCCATCTTATGGACAAACATGGACAAATATACCCGTTTGTGAAAAGGAAAAAACGCCACACACTGGATTACATACTGTTTTTCCAATGCGTGGCGTTACTGCACGTAGGTCCACTTATTCTCTTGTCATCATCGGATCAAGATTAGAGGATTCTCTGACATTCCGGAAATATCCTACCAGCCACCGGGCTTATCTTTTCCCATATAAATATTAGCAATATCATGGTGATCTGCCATATTGGGACTAATATGATAATGAACCCACAGATAGTATCCATCGGATTTTTTTAATAACTTAGCATCCAATCTGAAAATTTCCGTTTTATCGCTAAGTATAGCGAAGACTCTTTCACCGCCCCCTGGCCCTTTCACAGAAAGATCTTTAGCTGATTCCAAAAGATCATCAAGCTTTTTCTTCACACCTGGCCATACATCATCTGCAATCTTTTTCCCTAATTTCTTAACTGCAAATTCTGCTGCTTTTATGATTATTCTGGCAACGATTGGAGCAACCTGTTTTTTCTCTTTCAGTTCCGACTCTCTCATTGAACTCGAAAGATTCTGTTTAGTTGTTACTTGAGCATCATGATCTGCTGCGGCTACAGTAGAAGTCCCCACGACACCCGTAAAAACAAACGAAACCGCTAATACAAGCGATACTATCTTCTTAAACATTTAAAAATCTACCACCTTTTCTTTCATTGATTTCATGTTTCCTTGTACATGTATACTGATTTATCTTTCGCATTACGAAGAAGAACCTTGTTGACCCATTGTGCAAACATCTCATTGATTTCTTCGCTGTCTAACTGATCTTTTTCATAGTGGAAAATTACTACATCTAATTGAGTATCATTCTCTTCATTTAGGTCATCATGTATATCCGAAAAGAGAACATCCCAACCATTTCCGTTTTTCTTTTTCCATACAGTACCTTCGATATCAAATCCATCTTCCTGGTAAGAAACATGAAAATGATGATCCGTTACGTACAATCGCTCCATTTTTTCCCAATCTAACATTCTTTCCACTCTCCCATTTCTCATGATTCACTTTTTCATATGTTGAATTTTCAAGCCAAGAGTATTAGTGGCTCTATGATTGATTTTTATGCGTTATTCCACCACCTGACTCATGCGGTCAGTGATCGAATCGGGAGACCAGATTTCAGCCATCCTCCAGCAATGTATCGCTCTCGTTCGTCCGATTTCACTCATGAGCACTCGTAAAATGATAGTGGTTGAGTTCACACGAGCAGACCATTCCTGGTAGATACAGTCGTACCAGCAGCTATGTAGCTTCACACTTCATAGTTACTATCCCATATGACACCTCCTGACATTATAAAATTATTACAAATTATACCATTTTTACAACTGCTTTCAATATAAAATTTACTTTTTTTGGTAATTCATAATACAAACCGATTTAGACTGACATACTCTGCTCATCAGTTAGATCACGGCGGGGCATTCTGGAAGTAGGCGGAAATTTTATGAACATAGACGCCAAAACAATAGTAGCGTTGCTCTATAGAGGGCGATTTGGAGGGGCGTTCGAAGAAAAAATTAAAGCCCCTGACCAATGAAGGCCAAGGGCAATAATGTTGATAATTGAAAGCTTCTTAGCGCTTGGAGAATTGAGGTGCGCGACGAGCTGCTTTCAAGCCGTATTTCTTACGCTCTTTCATACGAGGATCGCGAGTCAGGAAGCCAGCGCGTTTCAGAGCGCCGCGCAGTTCCGGATCTGCTTTCAGCAGAGCGCGAGCAACGCCGTGACGGATAGCACCAGCTTGGCCAGTAGTTCCGCCGCCGTTTACGTTAACCAGAACATCGTAACGACCAAGAGTTTCAGTCAGAACGAGTGGTTGTTTTACGATCAATTTCAGTGTTTCCAAACCAAAGTAAGTGTCCATTTCACGCTTGTTGATCACGATGCGACCTTCACCTGGAACCAGGCGAACGCGTGCTACGGAGTGCTTACGACGACCTGTACCGTAGTATTGTACTTGTGCCACGTATATTTCCTCCCTTTACCTTAACCGCGAATTTGCCAAACTTCTGGTTTTTGTGCTGCGTGCGGGTGCTCAGTTCCAGCGTATACTTTCAGCTTGGTGAACATTTGACGTCCCAGGCTGTTTTTAGGCAGCATGCCTTTTACCGCCAGTTCGAACATACGATCTGGTCTCTTGTTCAGCATTGCGCCAGCAGTGGTCTTTTTCAAACCACCTGGATACAGGGAGTGAGTGTAGTAAATTTTGTCATTCAGTTTGTTACCAGTCAATTTCACTTTGTCAGCGTTGATTACGATTACGAAATCGCCAGCGTCAACGTGAGGAGTGAATTCTGGTTTCAGTTTTCCGCGCAGGATAGAAGCTACTTCGCTCGCCAGACGACCCAGCGTTTGGCCTTCAGCGTCAACGATGTACCATTTGCGCTCAACTTCGAGCGGTTTCGCCATATATGTGGTACGCATTTTTGTCCCTCCTAAATATCTTACCTAACACATATCCATCTACTTATAACCAAAACAACCGAAACTTGCAATGGAAGATAATTGCTGTTACGGGTGAGCAACTCTTCCAGGTGTTCCATGTATTCACGATCTTGTCTTTCAATCCCGGGGCTAGAGTGGGGCTAGGCGGGGTTAAAATACCAAGGAATATCGTACTACATAGACGCCTTATAGTCAAGTGCTGCTCGTTCTCTAATAGTTGGAAATCAGAGAACTAGTAGACAACCTCCCACATGGTCAGACCCTTGGCTGGTGCTGTCTTGCCTGCCTTTTCCCGATCACATGCGGAGAGGATCTCCTTCAGTTCAGAAGCGTTTCTTTTTCCTTGCCCTACTTCAACCAAAGTACCCACAATAATTCGCACCATGTTGTACAAAAAACCGTTTCCTCGACATGTTACCCATACCTCGTCACCGATTTTTTCCACGGTTAGCCCGTACACAGTCCGAACCTTGTCCTCCACGAATGTCTTAGCCGAGCAAAAGGAAGTAAAATCATGCTCACCTACCAAATGAAGTGCAGCCTGCTGCATCGCGTCCACATCTAATGGAAACCGGATATGATCAGCGTACCGATGCCGAAATACATTTGCCACTGGATTGTTGTCGATACAATATCGATATTCTTTCACCTGCACGTCAAAACGCGCATGAAAAGAGGCATCGACCTCTTCGACTGTCCGAATGACAATGGAATCAGGCAATTGGTTGTTCAACACAAAACGCCATTTATCCATCGGAATGTTACTCGCCGTGTCAAAGTGAATCACTTGACCGCGTGCATGAACACCCGCATCTGTCCGGCCTGAACCAAAGACTTGGATATCCTCTCCGGTTACCCTCTTCAATGCGGCCTCGATTTCCCCCTGGACCGTTACTTGATCCGGCTGTACCTGAAAACCGCTGAAGTCAGTCCCATCGTATGCCAATACACATCGCAGTCTCTTCATGTACGCCACCATCCAATCACGATAACCAAGATTACGCCTACAACAGCTACGACCACATCACGCCAGGAAAACACCAGCTTATTCAGCCGCGTTCGTCCCACTCCCCCACGATAGCCCCGCGCCTCCATCGCCAAAGCCAGTTCTTCTGCACGCCGGAACGCACTGACAAACAGTGGTATGGCAATCGGAATCAGGTTTTTGGCTCTGCGCACGAGACTTCCGCTGGTGAAATTGGCCCCTCTGGCGGTCTGAGCCTTGATGATTTTATCCGTTTCTTCCATCAGGGTCGGAATGAACCGGAGTGCAATCGACATCATCAGGGCAATATCATGAACCGGTATGCCGATCTTCCCTAGCGGTCTAAGCAAACGCTCCAAACCTTCCGTCAAATCGATTGGAGAGGTGGTCAGTGTCAGCAAGGAACTGATGAGAATCAACAGTCCCAAGCGTATAGAAATAAAGATCGCCTGGCGAACTCCCTGTTCTTCTACTGTAAACCATCCCCACTGAAAATAGACCGTCCCGCCTTTTGTTATGAAAATATGCATGACGACGGTAAATATAATCAGGATCCAGACTGGCTTTAAGCTGTTTAATATATAGGACAATGAAAGCCTAGAAAGAAGTGCAGCATACAAGGTAAAGCCAATGAGTATGGCGTACGTAACCGTATTGTTCGCCAAAAAAATCAAGGTCGCAAAAAGAATGATGAAAAGAAGCTTACTTCGCGGATCTGCACGATGTAAAAAAGATTGCCCGGGTACATATTGACCAATTGCGATATTCTGCAGCATGCCTAGCCCTCCTTTGGTACGGACAGACGTTCCAGCAGATGGGCAATCAGCTCGTCCTCCCGATATAGGGAGCTTGGCAGACTATCCTTGTCCGGCAGCAATTGATTCATTTGTGATACGAGAGCTACCGTTTCCGGTACATCCAAAGACAGCTCTCGGAGACGATCCACTTGCATGAAAACTTCCTCCGGCTTCCCTTGCAAAGCTACCTGGCCTTGTGCCATCACAAGCAGATAGTCTGCATACCGGGCTGCCTCTTCCATGCTGTGCGTTACCAATAGCGTCGTGAGGTTTTGTTCCCGATGAATCCGGTAGATCCCTTCGAGAATCGATTGACGTCCCGCAGGATCAAGACCCGCAGTCGGTTCATCCAGTACCAGAACCTTCGGCTGCATGGCAAGAACACCAGCCAAAGCTACACGTCGCATTTGCCCACCACTCAAATGAAACGGTGAGCGATCCTTGATCGTGGCATAGTCCAATCCCACAATTTCAAGGGACTCCTTTACGCGTGCCTCCACCATTTCCGCAGGCAAGTCAAAGTTGAGCGGTCCAAAAGAAACATCCTTTCCAACTGTTTCTTCAAACAGCTGATGTTCAGGATATTGAAAGACGAGCCCAATATCACGCCTTTGAGCATGGGGTAAACGCCGCTTTGGAGTGATGACCTCATTACCCAGGGTAATCTGCCCTGCACTAGGCATCAGCAACCCGTTCAAATGCTGAATCAACGTTGACTTACCGGAGCCTGTGTGGCCAATAATTCCGACAAACGAGCCTGATGGGATCGTCAGGGAAATATTGTGTAAGGCAACTCTTTCGAACGGTGTTCCCTTTGCGTAGATATGGCTTACTTGGTCAAAAGTAATTTGCATACGTGCTCCACCAGCTCCTCTTGATGCAGGACAAACGGTACATCAATCCCTTTGGAATGAAGTGCATGTCGCAAGCGAACAACAAATGGTACGTCCAAACCTACCTGTTTCAATCGCTCCACCTGATTAAACACGTCACTCGGCTGACCTTCCATCAGGACTTCTCCAGCATTCATGACGATGACCTTATCAGAATAGATGGCTTCTTCGGGAAAGTGGGTAATGTTAATGATCGTGATTCCCTCGTCACGGTTCAGTTGACGAGCCAGATTCAACACTTCCTGTCTCCCTTGTGGGTCAAGCATTGCTGTCGCTTCATCCAAGATGATGACAGAAGGACGCATCGCCATAATCCCTGCGATCGCCACGCGTTGCTTTTGTCCACCAGACAGACGATGTGGTTGTGCAAGTAAATAAGACTCCATTCCAACTGAAACTAACGCCTCATCAATACGATCACGCATCTCTTTGGGATCGACACCCATATTTTCAAGCCCAAAGGCTACATCATCTTCCACAGTAGCCCCGACAATCTGATTGTCCGGATTCTGAAAGACCATGCCAACATGTCGTCGTATTTCCCAAAGCAGCTCCCCGTTTTTCGTATCCATTCCACCGATGAGTACATTGCCGCCTTCTGGTAGCAATAGAGCATTCATCAGCTTTGCCATCGTGGATTTGCCGGAACCGTTATGACCCAGGACGGATACAAAGGAACCTTTTTGAATCGTCAGGTCAACTCCTTGCAATACCGGAACCCGTTGGCCATCCTCACCATCGTAGGTATAAGAAACATCTCGCAATGCCAGCAGGTTTTCTTCATTCATGAGGCATTCACAACCTCCCCAGCCTTCACAGGGAACTGACTAGCAGGATTTCGATGAGAAAGGAAAAAAGGGTTGAATCAGAGTCCAGCCTATGACCAGATCTGCCCCCACCCTTTTCGCGGTAATTTACTAGACCGAAGTCTAGATAAACGACCTGTTACATGTATTAAACGAATTCGATGTACGCCATTGGAGCAGCGTCGCCACGGCGAGGGCCGGCTTTCAGGATACGAGTGTATCCACCGTTGCGCTCTTTGAAGCGAGGAGCGATTTCATCGAACAGTTTTTGAACAGCATCGCGGCCTTCTGCATTCGCAACTTCTTTGCGAACGAAAGCAGCAACTTGACGGCGAGCATGCAGATCGCCACGTTTCGCGAGCGTGATCATTTTTTCAGCGATTGGGCGGAGTTCTTTCGCCTTCATCTCTGTAGTTTCGATGCGCTCGTTGATGATCAGGTCTGTTACCAAGTCGCGGAACAGCGCTTTACGAGCTGAGCTACGACGACCCAATTTACGTTGTGCCATGTGGTTTACCTCCCTCTTAATCGAGAGAACAAAAGTTTGCTTCTTGGTTTGCTATTCTAATCGTCGCTGCGCAGGGACAGGCCCAGTTCAGCTAACTTTTCTTGAACTTCTTCAAGAGATTTGCGCCCCAGATTGCGTACTTTCATCATGTCCTCTTCGGTCTTCTGCGTCAGCTCTTGCACGGTATTAATACCGGCACGCTTCAAGCAGTTGTAGGAACGAACAGAGAGATCGAGCTCTTCGATAGTCATCTCCAAGACTTTCTCTTTCTTGTCCTCTTCCTTTTCCACCATGATTTCTGCATCCTTCGCCTCGTCAGTCAAACCGACAAACAGGTTCAGGTGCTCCGTCATGATTTTAGCGCCGAGACTTACGGCTTCTTCCGGACTGATGCTACCGTTAGTCCAAACCTCAAGTGTCAACTTATCATAGTTGGTCATTTGCCCTACACGGGTATTTTCCACTTGATAGTTAACGCGCTTGATCGGCGTGTAGATCGAATCAATCGGAATCACACCAATAGGCAGATCCTCAGATTTGTTTCCGTCTGATTGAACATAACCACGACCACGTCCAGCTGTCATGCGGATATGCAGACGACCGCCATTGGCCAACGTTGCAATATGAAGATCAGGGTTTAAGACCTCCACATCACTGTCAGCACGGATATCTCCCGCTTTGACAACGCCTTCGCCTTCTGCATCGATCTCGATTACTTTTTCTTCATCGGAATGGATCTTCAGCGCCAAGCCTTTGATGTTCAGGATGATCTCGGTTACATCTTCAACGACGCCTTCAATCGTAGAGAATTCGTGAAGAACCCCATCGATTTGAACAGTACGAACTGCCGCGCCTGGCAAGGACGAAAGAAGAATTCGTCTCAGCGAGTTGCCAAGGGTAGTTCCGTATCCGCGCTCTAGAGGTTCTACAACAAACTTTCCATACGAGTTGTCGTCGCTAACTTCCACAACCTCGATTTTTGGTTTTTCTATTTCTATCATTAAACAAACCCTCCTTCAAAACGTCGAAATCCTTGGGTGGGCCGCATACGTGCCCACTCAGGAATTTCCCCGGCGGTTTACCGTTTGCGTGCATGACAAGCTATAAATCAGAATTTACCATTCTAGTATGGACATGTTCTGAACGATATAAACCAGTTACACGCGGCGACGTTTTGGTGGACGGCAACCGTTGTGCGGAATTGGCGTCACGTCTTTAATCATGTTCACTTCAAGACCAGTTGCTTGCAGGGAACGGATCGCAGCTTCACGACCAGCACCTGGGCCTTTTACCGATACTTCAAGGGAACGCATACCGTGTTCCATAGCAACGCGTGCAGCCGCTTCAGCAGCCATTTGCGCAGCAAATGGAGTGCTTTTACGGGAGCCTTTGAAGCCGAGGGAACCAGCACTGGACCAAGAGATCGCGTTACCGTGTGGATCCGTGATAGTTACAATCGTGTTGTTGAAAGTAGAGCGGATGTGTGCTACGCCGACTTCAACATTTTTACGATCACGACGACGGGTACGAGTTGCAGTAGCCTGTTTTCTTTTCGCCATGTCAGTTTACCCTCCTTTACTTCTTCTTGTTTGCTACTGTACGGCGTGGACCTTTACGCGTACGAGCATTTGTTTTAGAACGTTGACCGCGAACTGGAAGTCCACGACGATGACGGATGCCACGGAAGCAACCGATTTCCATCAAACGCTTGATGTTGAGGGAGATCTCACGACGGAGGTCACCTTCCACCTTCACAGTTTTGTCGATGTACTCACGAAGTTTTGCAACTTCATCTTCTGTCAGATCGCGAACACGCGTGTTCGCATCTACACCAGTGGTGGACAGAATTTTTTGAGACGTGGGGCGGCCAATACCAAAAATGTAGGTAAGAGCAACTTCAACGCGTTTTTCGCGCGGCAAGTCTACGCCTGCAATACGTGCCATGTGTCAAAAGCACCTCCTTGTTTACCCTTGTTTTTGCTTATGCTTCGGATTTTCACAAATAACCATTACGTTACCTTTACGACGGATAACCTTGCATTTCTCGCAGATCGGTTTAACCGAAGGTCTCACTTTCATGGTTCTTGCCTCCCTTTTCTAGGGGTTTTGCTTACCTTATTTATAGCGGTACGTAATACGTCCGCGGGTTAAGTCATACGGCGACAATTCAACAGTTACTTTATCCCCCGGCAGGATACGGATAAAGTGCATGCGGATTTTTCCAGAGACATGAGCGAGGACTTTATGTCCATTCTCTAATTCTACTCGAAACATAGCGTTTGGCAAAGGTTCGATTACCGTACCTTCCACCTCAATAACATCATCTTTTGCCATGGTAAACTCTCCTTTCTTCTGCTCTTCAGTCGGACCATGAGTTTTGCGAAATGATCACACAACGAACTTATCGTCGACACGTTGGACGACAATCCCGAAGAACCCGGAACTACCGCTTTTAAATTCGTGTAAAAATCTCATAGCCATCTTCCGTAATCGCGATGGTGTGTTCAAAATGAGCACAAGTTTTCCGATCCACTGTTACTACCGTCCAATTGTCCTCCAATGTGCGGACATAACGTTCGCCGGCATTTACCATTGGCTCAATTGCCAACACCATGCCTGGTTTCAACCGTGGACCTCGATCAGGAGGCCCGTAGTTAGGAACCTGCGGATCTTCGTGCAAGTTTTGCCCGATCCCATGCCCCACATACTCGCGAACGAGTGTGAAACCGGCAGCTTCAGCATGAACCTGAATCGCATGAGAGATATCAGACAAGCGTGCACCCGGAATAGCTTTTTCAAGCCCCTTGTACAACGACTCTTCCGTTACTCTGAGCAGCTTTTCATTTTCAGCCGATATCTTACCGACCGGATACGTCCAAGCGGAGTCGCCATGGTAACCCTGAAACTGGGCACCGATGTCTACACTAATAATGTCTCCCTCTTGTAATATCCGTTTTCCTGGGATCCCGTGTACGAGTTCTTCATTGACTGAAGCACAGATACTTCCTGGAAAGCCACCGTAGCCTTTAAACGATGGAATTGCTCCCATGCTTCGAATAAAGGTCTCGGCAATTTCGTCAAGCTGCTTCGTCGTGACACCAGGCTTGATCGCCTTGGCCAGTTCTTGATGGGTGAGTGCGACGATACGACCAGCTTCGCGCATAACCTCAAGTTCTGCTTTCGACTTTAGGATAATCATTCGCAATTACCCTCGCAACAAAGACTTAATTTCCGCAAACACTACCTGGATATCTTGTTCTCCATCGATATCTCGCAGAAGTTCCTGTGCGGAGTAGTAGTCGATGAGTGGCTGTGTTTGAGCAATGTTTACATCAAGGCGTTGTGTTACCACTTCGATCTTGTCGTCTTCACGCTGATACAGCTTACCACCATCTTTATCACATACGCCAGCCTCTTTTGGAGGATTGAACATCGTGTGATAGCTAGCACCACAAACAGGGCAGATCCAGCGACCGGTCAGACGTTCAATCAATTGCTCGCGTTGAACGTTGATGTTAATTACATGGTCAATTTCGCGTCCCAGCTCTTTTACTGTAGCTGTCAACGCTTGTGCCTGAGGAACCGTGCGAGGAAAACCATCCAAGAGGAATCCCTTTTCGCAGTCTTCCATCGAAAGGCGTTCCCGCACAATACCAATAACGACCTCATCAGGGACGAGATGACCTTTATCCATATAGGATTTAGCCTCTAGTCCGAGCGGCGTTTCGTTTTTGACCGCAGCTCGGAACATGTCGCCTGTCGAAATGTGCGGGATGTCAAACTCTTGTACGATACGTTCTGCCTGAGTCCCTTTACCGGCTCCAGGCAGTCCCATAAGAATTATATTCACGTCCATTCCCTCCGTCCCATAAAGAAAAGCTATATTCGCTTTTCTTTAAACATCCAAGTCATTACTTGATAAACCCTTGGTAGTGGCGTTTGATCATCTGACTTTCAATCTGCTTCATTGTATCCAAGCATACCCCGACCACGATCAAGAGCGATGTACCGCCGATCGAAATGGACTGTGGCAAGCTTGCAATACTACTGAAGAAGAATGGCAAAATGGCAATTGTCATCAGGAACAAAGCACCCGCCAATGTTAACCGGTTTAATGTACGAGTAATGAATACCTCAGTGTTTTTACCAGGTCGGATACCAGGAATATAACCGCCGTTTTTTCTCATGTTTTCTGCCATTTGCACAGGATTAATCTGTACAAATGTGTAGAAATAGGTGAAGCCGAGAATCAAAATAGCGTAAAGTGTCATTCCAAGAGGTTTGTGCACTTGGAAGTTCTCATAAATCCAGTTAGCGAATCCTTGTCCAGATGCATCCACCCAGAACTGTGCAATCGTGGAAGGGAACATTACGAGCGATAGCGCAAAGATTACAGGAATAACACCAGCAGAGTTGATTTTCAGTGGAATGTGGGTAGATTGACCACCGTACATTTTGCGTCCAACTACTCGTTTAGCATATTGCACTGGAATCTTACGGATACCTTGCTGCATAAAGATAACCCCGACAACAATGGCGAGGACCACCAGTAGAATAAGCACGACTTTTACGATGCTGAAAAAGATGTTTTGAGCAGGGTCACCGAACTGCATGGTGTAAATCGTTGTAGCCGCATTAGGCAGTCCAGCAACGATCCCAGCAACGATAAGAATTGATATACCGTTACCGATACCCTTTTCGGTGATCTGTTCCCCCATCCACATCATGAATGCCGTCCCAGCTGTCAATGTCAACGCAATGAGCGCATAGCTGCTAATCGACGTATCGGTTAACAAGCCAGGTGTCATATTGTTGAATCCAATCGTCATCCCTACAGACTGAACCAGACCAAGGATGATGGTGGCGTAACGGGTAACGGTAGCAATCTTGCGACGGCCAACTTCCCCTTCACGTGCCCATTGCGTCAGCTTAGGTACTACATCCATTGACATCAGCTGCATGATAATCGACGCCGTAATATATGGCATGATACCCATAGCAAATATCGAATAGTTTTGCAGAGCTCCACCCGAGAAGGTGTTCAACAAGCCAAGTAATTGGTTTGCATTCTGCTGAAATAACTCGACGTTTACGTTAGGAACTGGTACAAAGCTTCCGATCCGGAAAACAACCAGCATCATGAGCGTAAAAAGGATCTTGCGACGTAAGTCGCTAATCTTAAAAATGTTAGTTAAGGACGCTAACATTAGATCACCTCGGTTGTTCCACCGACTTGAGCGATCTTCTCAGCAGCAGCTCCGGAGAACTTGTGAGCTTTTACAGTCAGCTTCACAGTGAGTTCACCGTTAGCAAGAACCTTAACACCGTCGCGCAGCGCGCTGATAACACCAGTTTCTTTCAACAGCTCAGGTGTTACTACAGTGCCCTCTTCGAAACGGTTCAGCGCGTCCAAGCTAACAATCGCAAATTCTTTGCGGGAGATGTTAGTGAAACCACGCTTAGGCAGACGACGGTACAATGGGTTTTGACCACCCTCAAAACCAGGGCGAACTCCGCCACCGGAACGAGCGTTTTGACCTTTGTGACCTTTACCGGCAGTTTTGCCAGTACCGCTACCGATACCGCGACCGATGCGCTTACGAGTGTGACGGGATCCTTCTGCAGGTTGCAGTTCATGCAATTTCATACGTTGCACCTCCTAACTAATTGAGATGATCAATTAAGCTTCTACTTCTTTCACTTCAACCAAGTGCTTCACTTTGAAAACCATTCCACGGATTGCAGCGTTATCTTCCTTCACTACAGTGGAGTTGATTTTGCGAAGACCCAGTGCTTTTACAGTATCTTGTTGGTCAACAGTGCGACCGATCAGGCTGCGTTTGAGGGTGATTTGCAATTTTGCCATGTTCATTCCCTCCTTATTAACCCAACAACTCGTCAACAGTCTTACCGCGCAATTTCGCGACATCTTCCGCTGTTTTCAGGCGACCGAGGCCTTCCAGCGTAGCGTTGACCATGTTGATAGGATTGTTGGAACCAAGAGACTTACTCAAAATATCGCCTACACCAGCCAGTTCGAGTACGGCACGAACAGGTCCACCAGCGATAACACCTGTACCAGGGGCAGCAGGCTTGATGAGAACCTTACCAGCGCCGAATTGGCACAGTACTTGGTGCGGAACAGTTGTTCCTCTCATCGGTACACGGATCAATTTTTTCTTAGCATCGTCAATCGCTTTGCGAATGGCGTCTGGAACTTCTTGAGCTTTACCCATACCAGCACCTACGTGGCCGTTACGGTCTCCCACAACAACCAAGGCGCTGAAGCTCATACGACGTCCACCTTTAACCGTTTTTGCTACACGGTTAACTGCGACTACTTTTTCTTCGAGCTCTAATTTGCTAGGGTCGATACGCATTCCTTACCCTCCTTGTTGTTAGAATTGCAGACCAGCTTCACGAGCTGCTTCTGCCAGTGCTTTAATACGTCCATGATAGATGTAACCACCGCGGTCAAAAATCACTTCAGTCGCACCTTTTTCTTGTGCACGCTTAGCGATCAGTGTGCCAACAGCTGTAGCAGCTTCCACGTTAGCGCCATTTTTCAGGCCCAGCTCTTTATCCAAAGAAGATGCAGATGCCAATGTTGCGCCTGTTGCATCGTCGATCAATTGAGCGTAGATGTGCTTAGAAGAACGGAATACGTTCAGACGCGGGCGAATGGTAGAACCAATCACGCGTTTGCGGATTCGCAGGTGACGTTTTTTCCGAGCTTTGTTTTTATCAGCTTTCGTAAACATTAAGCGGCCTCCTTTCTCATGAAGCTAGAAGCTTATTTACCTTTTTTACCTTCTTTACGGCGAACAACTTCATCGCTGTACTTGATACCTTTACCTTTGTATGGCTCAGGTTTACGCAAAGAACGGATTTCAGCCGCAACTTGGCCAACGCGCTCTTTGTTGATACCTTTTACCACCAAAGTGGTTTGGTTTGGTACATCGATTTCGATACCCTCTTCTGGAGTAACTTCCACTGGGTGGGAGAAACCAAGAGAGAGAGTAACACCGTTGCCAGACTTGGCAGCACGGTAACCTACACCGACCAGTTCCAGGGTACGAGTAAAGCCTTCGGATACGCCAGTTACCATGTTGGATACCAGCGCACGAGTTGTACCATGCAGGGAGCGGTGAAGTTTGTTATCGCTTGGACGCTCAACGACTACTTCGTTTTCAGCGATGTTGATTTTGATATCTTCATGGAAGCTACGAACGAGTTGACCCTTAGGGCCTTTTACCGTCAGCTCAGTACCGTTCAGAGTGAGGGTAACGCCTGCAGGGACCACGATCGGTTTTCTACCGACACGAGACATGTGGTGCACCTCCTGTGCTATTTACAATCTGTTAATTACCAAATGTATGCGAGAACTTCTCCACCTACATGAGCTTGACGAGCTTGCTTGTCAGTCATTACACCAGTGGATGTAGAGATGATCGCGCAACCGAGACCACCCAAAACCTTAGGTACTTCATTGTTTTTTGCATAAACACGAAGTCCTGGCTTGGAGATACGTTTCAGACCTGTGATGACACGCTCGTTGCCCGCACCATATTTCAGGAATACGCGGATGATTCCTTGTTTGTTGTCTTCAACAAACTCCGCATCGCGGATGAAGCCTTCTTCTTTCAGAATGCGCGCGATTTCCTTCTTGATGGTGGACGCCGGGATTTCCACTTTCTCGTGGCGAACCATGTTGGCGTTACGGATGCGAGTCAACATATCTGCGATTGGATCAGTCATAACCATGAGAGAAAACCTCCTTCCCGTTTCAAATTACCAGCTTGCTTTTTTCACGCCTGGAATTTGACCTTTATAAGCAAGTTCACGGAAGCAAATACGGCAGAGTTTGAATTTGCGCAATACGGAGTGAGGACGTCCGCAACGCTCGCAACGAGTGTACGCGCGTACTGCAAACTTCGGCTGCCGCTGTTGCTTGATGATCATTGATTTCTTTGCCACATTCTTCCCTCCTTACGAGTGGGTTTATTTACGGAATGGCATACCCATTTGAGTCAGCAACTCACGAGCTTCCTCATCCGTTTTCGCGGAAGTAACAATAACGATGTCCATACCACGAACTTTATCAATTTTATCGTACTCGATCTCAGGGAAGATCAGTTGTTCCTTCAGACCAAGTGTATAGTTACCGCGACCGTCAAATGCCTTGGAAGAAATTCCACGGAAGTCACGAACACGCGGGAGAGATACGTTCATCAATTTGTCGAGGAAGTGGTACATACGCTCGCCGCGCAGAGTAACCTTCGCACCGATCGGCATACCTTCACGCAATTTGAAACCCGCGATGGATTTCTTAGCCTTTGTTACTACAGGCTTTTGACCAGCGATGATTTGCAGGTCTTCAATTGCAGTATCCAAGGACTTAGCGTTAGCTACCGCTTCGCCAACACCCATATTGATGATGATCTTTTCTACTTTCGGCACTTGCATGATGGAAGTATAGTTGAACTTGCTCATCAAACCAGGCACGATTTCGCTCGTATACTTTTCTTTCAATCTTGTTGCCATCTAGGATATCCTCCTTTCCAACCTGACTACTTGTCGAGTACTTCGCCAGACTTTTTCGCGTACCGAACTTTCTTGCCGTTATCCAAAACTTTGTAACCGATGCGAGTAGCTTTTCCGGACTTCGGATCGATCAAAGATACGTTGGATACGTGAATAGCTGCTTCTTGAGTCACAATGCCACCTTGCGGGTTAGCTTGGGACGGACGGCTATGTTTCTTCACGAGGTTGATACCTTCAACCAGAACGCGTTCTTTCTTTGGATAAGCAGCGAGAACGCGACCTTTTTTGCCTTTATCTTTGCCCGCATTTACGATAACAGTGTCGCCTTTTTTAACGTGCATCGCTTGGTGCACCTCCTATCGAACAAACTGCCTGAGTTTTGCCGTTCAATTAGATAACCTCTGGAGCCAGAGAGATGATCTTCATGAAATCCTTATCGCGGAGCTCACGAGCCACAGGTCCAAAGATACGAGTACCACGTGGGGATTGATCGTCTTTGATAACTACAGCTGCATTTTCATCGAAACGGATGTAAGAACCATCGTTACGACGAACGCCACTTACTGTGCGTACTACTACCGCTTTAACTACTTGACCTTTCTTGACAACGCCGCCGGGTGTAGCGGATTTTACGGAGCACACGATAACATCACCGATGTTCGCCGTTTTACGACCGGAACCACCCAGAACCTTGATGCACATGAGTTCCTTTGCACCGGAGTTGTCAGCAACAGCCAATCTCGTCTGAGTTTGGATCATTTACTGTTCCTCCTTCCGGAATTAATATCCGAAAATCTGACTTATACGATTACTGCCTCTTCGACGATACGTACCAAACGGAAACGCTTGTCTTTAGACAATGGACGAGTTTCCATGATTTCTACGATGTCGCCCACTTTTGCCGTATTGTTCTCGTCGTGAGCCTTGAACTTTTTCGAGAATTTCATGCGTTTGCCGTACAAAGGATGTGTCTTGTAAGTTTCAACAAGAACAACAATGGTTTTATCCATCTTGTCGGAAACAACGCGACCTACAACGGTTCGACGCATATTGCGATCTGCGGTCATCGTTCAAACCTCCTTCCTATAATTAGCCGATTCCCAATTCTCTCTGGCGCAGGACGGTTTTCGCACGAGCAATATCCTTACGCACTTGTTTGATACGAGATGTGGTTTCGAGTTGACCCGTAGCCAGCTGGAAACGAAGGTTGAACAACTCTTCTTTCAAAGAAGTAACGTTTTGTTCGATCTCGGCAGTGGTCAAATTACGGTACTCATTAGCCTTCATGTGCGTCACCACCCACTTCTTCACGCTTCACGAACTTGCACTTGATAGGCAGTTTGTGCATAGCCAGACGCATAGCTTCGCGAGCGACTTCTTCAGGAACACCAGCAAGTTCAAACATGATCTTGCCTGGCTTCACTACCGCTACCCATTTCTCAGGAGAACCTTTACCGGAACCCATGCGGACTTCGAGCGGTTTTTGTGTTACTGGTTTATCAGGGAAGATTTTAATCCATACTTTACCACCACGTTTGATGTAACGAGTCATCGCGATACGAGCTGCCTCGATCTGACGGTTAGTTACCCAAGATGGTTCCATTGCTTGCAATCCGTATTCACCGAACGCAACAGTAGTACCGCCTTTTGCGTTACCTGCCATTTTCCCGCGGTGTTGTTTACGGTGTTTCACGCGTTTTGGCGTCAACATGATTACTTGCCTCCTTCCTCAGTAGCGACGTTCTTTCTCGCTGGAAGGACTTCTCCACGATAGATCCACACTTTTACACCGATGCGACCATAAGTGGTATGTGCTTCAGCAGTACCGTAGTCGATGTCAGCGCGCAATGTGTGAAGCGGAACAGTACCTTCGCTGTAACCTTCAGAACGTGCGATGTCCGCGCCGCCAAGACGACCGCTTACCAAGGTTTTGATACCTTTAGCACCAGAGCGCAGCGTACGAGTGATCGATTGCTTTTGCGCACGGCGGAAAGAAATGCGGTTTTCCAATTGGCGTGCAATATTTTCAGCTACCAGAGTAGCATCCAAATCCGGACGTTTGATTTCATTGATATTGATATGAACGCGTTTGCCAGTCAGTTCAGTCAAGGATTTACGCAGAGTTTCAACCTCAGCTCCACCTTTACCAATTACCATACCAGGCTTAGCGGTGTGAATCGTAACGTTCACGCGATTAGCTGCGCGTTCGATTTCGATCGTGGATACAGCAGCATCTTTCAGACGCCCTTTTACATACTTACGGATTTTCAAGTCTTCGTGCAACAGAGTTGCGAAGTCCTTGTCAGCGTACCATTTGGACTCCCAGTCACGAATGACACCGATCCGAAGACCTACCGGGCTTACCTTTTGACCCACACGTAATCCCTCCTTATTTCTCGTTTAGTACCACTGTGATGTGGCTCGTGCGTTTATGGATGCGGCTAGCGCGACCCATAGCGCGCGGACGGAAACGCTTCAACGTAGGACCTTGGTCTACGAAGATTTTACCCACTACCAAGCTGTTTGGATCCAGCTCATAGTTGTGCTCAGCGTTTGCAATAGCCGACTTCAGGAGCTTTTCAACAACTGGAGAAGCTGCTTTAGGCGTGTGTTTCAAGATCGCCAAAGCTTCACCTACTTGCTTGCCTCTGATCAAGTCAACCACCAGGCGGACTTTACGAGACGCGATGCGAATATTGCGTGCAACTGCTTTTGCTTCCATCTTTGTACCTCCTCTCTGTCAAGAGAAAATTAGCGCTTCTTGGACTTCTTGTCGTTGTCGACGTGACCCTTGAAGGTACGAGTTGGTGCGAATTCACCCAATTTATGACCAACCATGTCTTCCGATACGTATACAGGTACATGTTTGCGGCCATCGTAAACTGCAAACGTGTGTCCTACGAAATCAGGGAAGATGGTGGAACGGCGAGACCATGTTTTGATCACGCGTTTCTCGTTCTTTTCATTTTGCTCGTCAACTTTTTTCATCAAGTGGTCATCCACGAAAGGACCCTTTTTTAAGCTACGTCCCATTAGTGAACCTCCCTTCGCCAAAGGCGTTCGGTTATAGTATCAGCCTACCTTACTTCTTGCGGCGGCGGATGATGTATTGGTCGGACTTGTTCTTCTTCTTACGAGTCTTGAGACCCAGGGTTGGTTTACCCCAAGGAGTAACAGGAGCCTTACGACCGATTGGAGCGCGACCTTCACCACCACCGTGTGGGTGATCGTTAGGGTTCATTACGCTACCGCGAACAGTTGGACGGATACCCAACCAGCGGGAACGTCCTGCTTTACCGATGTTCAGCAATTCGTGATCTTGGTTACCTACTTGACCGATTGTAGCGCGGCATACGTTATGAATGCGGCGAGTTTCACCGGAAGACAGGCGAACGATTACGAATTCACCATCACGACCAAGCAATTGAGCAGAAGTACCAGCAGCGCGAACCAATTGGCCACCTTTACCAGGTTTCAGCTCGATGTTGTGGATGGTAGTACCTACCGGGATTTTCTCCATTGGCAGTGCGTTACCGATTTTGATGTCGGCATCTGCTCCGGATACAATCTGGTCGCCCACTTTCAGGTTTTGTGGAGCGATAATGTAACGCTTTTCACCGTCTGCATAGTTGATCAGCGCGATGTTAGCGGAACGGTTTGGATCGTATTCAATGGTTGCTACGCGACCAATGATACCATCTTTGTTACGTTTGAAGTCGATAATACGGTATTTACGTTTATGACCGCCACCTTGATGACGAACGGTAATTCTACCTTGGTTGTTGCGACCAGCTTTTTTGCTGAGAGGCGCCAACAAGGATTTTTCGGGAGTCGACGTGGTGATCTCCTCGAAAGTAGAAACCGTCATTTGGCGACGACCAGGAGAAGTCGGTTTAAACTTTTTGATACCCATGTTAATACCCTCCTTTTCGGTAGTCGTCGAGGTTATACTCCCTCGTAGAAGGCCAATTCTTTGCTGTCATCAGTCAGCTTAACGATTGCTTTCTTCCACTCGGACGTGTAACCGGAGTATTTTCCGTAGCGTTTTGGTTTTGCAGGTACACGAACTGTGTTAACTGCTTCTACTTTTACGCCAAATACTTTTTCAACAGCTTGTTTGATTTCTGTTTTGTTGGCTTTGAGAGGCACTTCAAAAACGTACTTTTTCTCAGCCATCATATCAGTGGTGCGCTCGGTAATGACAGGGCGTTTAAGGACATCATGCAAGCTCTTCATTATGCGAGCACCTCCTCTACTTTCGCAACCGCTTCTTTCGTCACGATTACTTTGTCATGCGCTACCAGATCAAGAACGTTAATGCCTGCAGCATCTACGATTTTTGCACCTGGGATATTGCGGGAAGCGAGCGCTACGTTTTGGTCGTACTCGGAAGTAACGATCAGAACTTTGCGATCTACTTTCAGGCTGCTGAGTACAGCAGTCATTTCCTTGGTTTTAGGAGCTGCGAAGTTCAGAGCTTCCAGTACCAAGAGTTCGTTGTTTTGTACTTTCGTGGAGAGTGCGGATTTCAGTGCCAGACGACGAACTTTACGGTTCAGTTTGTAACCGTATTTGCGCGGAGTTGGACCGAATACAACACCGCCACCTTTCCATTGCGGAGAGCGAATGGAACCTTGGCGTGCACGACCTGTACCTTTTTGGCGCCATGGCTTGCGGCCACCACCACGTACTTCAGAACGGTTCTTTACATCATGTGTACCTTGGCGTTGGGATGCTTGTTGCATCACGATCGCATCGTACAGAACTGCGCTGTTAGGCTCAATCCCAAATACGCTGTCTGCCAGATCGATTTCGCCAACTTGAGAACCGGTTTGGTTATAAAGAGCTACTTTCGGCATGTCAGTTCCTCCTTTCCTTACTAGTTCTTCTTGACTGCCGTGGATACCAGTACGCAGCTGTTTTTCGGACCAGGCACGGAGCCTTTTACGAGAACCAGATTGCGTTCTGCATCTACTTTAATTACTTCCAGGTTTTGAATGGTAACGTTGTCGCCACCCATTTGACCTGGCAGGGTTTGACCTTTAAATACGCGGTTCGGAGCTACAGCACCCATGGAACCTGGACCGCGATGGTAACGCGAACCGTGAGCCATAGGACCGCGGGATTGATTGTGACGTTTGATCGCACCTTGGAAACCTTTACCCTTGGATACGCCAGCTACGTCAACCATTTCTCCCTCGGCAAAAATGTCAGCCTTCAACTCTTGACCAACCTCGTAATCAGCGAGGTTAACTCCGCGAATTTCGCGAACGAAGCGCTTAGGAGCAGTGTTAGCTTTTGCTGCATGGCCTTTTTCCGGCTTGTTAGCGCGCTGTTCTTTTTTGTCTTCGAAGCCGATTTGAATCGCTTCATAACCGTCGTTCGCAACGTCTTTCTTCTGAAGAACTACGTTAGAACCTACTTCGATAACCGTTACAGCAGTCGCTGTTCCGTTTGGACCAAAAACTTGAGTCATGCCAAGTTTTTTCCCTAAGATTCCTTTGGTCATTTGTGCCACCTCCTGTGCTTATTTCAGTAAAACGTTTTTATGTTGTATCAAGTCCCCATCGATGCGCAGGGGTGCCATTTTAAGGGTTTGTTGCTTGGTATAACACGCTTATCAAGACAACGTCTGCGCGTGTATCGCTTTTTGGGACCTTACAGTTTAATCTCGATATCCACACCAGATGGCAGATCCAGACGCATCAAAGCATCTACTGTTTGTGGTGTTGGGTTCAAGATGTCGATCAAACGTTTGTGTGTACGCATCTCGAATTGCTCACGAGAATCTTTGTACTTATGAACCGCACGCAGGATCGTGTAAACTGCTTTCTCCGTAGGGAGTGGAATTGGACCGGATACGTTAGCACCGGAACGCTTTGCAGTGTCCACAATTTTTTCTGCGGACTGATCCAGGATTTTGTGATCATACGCCTTCAAACGAATACGAATCTTTTGCTTTGCCATTGAAGTCCCTCCTTTTTCGCCCATTTTTTAAACAGACATTTCTCCGTGGAAATATCCTGCACCCCGGTCATGGCAAAGGGGCCGGGTGTGTCAGCAACCTCCCACATCATCGCAAGTCCATGACCAACATTCAATATTGTACTAAAAAGATCTGGGCAACGCAAGTTTTTTCTTGGGTTTCCGCATATTTTTTTGTACATGGTGTGCCTACTGAATGGCTCACCTTGATCATCTTACAGATTTCCGGGAAGAAAGGCAAGCGGGATTACCTACCAACTCTTCGCGCAGTCTTTCTATAATAGAAGAAAGACGTTATACTTATGGTTGTAATCGTAATGAAATGGAGGTTTTCCTCATTGTCTGATGCAAATCAAACCCCATATGAAATCATCGGCGGTGCAGATACATTAGCCCGTCTTGTCGATACCTTTTACGATCTAGTTAAGCAGCATCCAGACATCACTGATCTCTTCCCTGACGATTTAACCGAAGTGAAAGAGCGTCAATATCAGTTTTTGACGCAGTTTCTTGGTGGTCCAACTCTATACTCCGACGCACATGGACATCCGATGCTGCGTGCACGACATATGAAATTCCCTATTGGACCTACTCAAGCAGAGGCTTGGCTGTCTTGTATGGATAAAGCGATGGATCAGACTGGACTAGAAGGTGACACTCGCAAGCATATCTTTGATCGCTTGCGCTTAACCGCCCACCATATGGTCAATAAATGGGATGAACAAGAAAAAGCGTAGGACTATTACTGTCCTACGCTTTCGTTGTTATTTCAGGAGTAGCCGCCGTACTGGTGGCTTTCGGTCTTACTAGACTCCGCGAGCCCAAATAAACACCACCTACTATCATACACAGGGCCAATAAGTGTACGAGTTGAAGGCTTTCTCCCAGGAATATCGCCGCAAATACTAAGCTGGCCATTGGCATTCCGTTAAGAAAAACAGCCGTCCGACTTGCCCCCAGCTGGCGTATTCCATAGTTCCAGCCTATTGAACCAAGCGCAGTTGATAGCGCACCTGATGTGAAAATCACAAGCCATTGGAATGAAGAAACATCCAAAGAGAGATAATAAGATGCCGGTTGGACAGTCAATGCTACTCCCCACAAGAAGAAGACCCCAAACGATTGCGATAAAGCTGTAATTAAGAGAACAGGTACACCTCTTACAACCAATTTCCGTATCAGTAATCCACCCGTTACATACATGAGCATAGAGAAAAACATAATCGCATCTCCCCAGCCATTCACATGAAGACCACCATGTTGAGAGATGACCACAATCAATACTCCTGTAAAGCCCATTCCAATGCCAAGTCCTTTTCTCCACGACATGCCTTCTCCTAAGAAAAGCATGGCCAAGAGTGCCGTTGCCAATGGATTTAATCCAAGAATGAGCGATGCATTTCCTGCCGTTGTGTATTGAACACCCGCAGCCAGCGTAATTTGATGAAGGGCGATGGAACTGGCGCCGACTCCCGCTAACAAAAGCCAATCCGTTTTGCTAAAACGCAAACTCTTTCTGTTTAAGAAGATGATTGGCGACAAACATATTCCACCCACCGTCATGCGCATGGCAGCAACATATAATGGAGGAAACGTCGTTAAGTATTTGACCATGACTACGTTCAAGCCCCACAGCGTGACAACACCCGCTAGCATAAGAAACAATAATCGCTCATTATTTTTCATCTCTACTATCCCCCATCCAATCCTGATGGTATTGTAGCACATAGCTGCGAGAGGCAAATTGAATGATTTTGATGGGAGTTATTTAAAAATTCGATATAAGAACATAAAAAAACCCGACAACCAAAGTTGTCGGGTTTTTGTGTATCAGTATAACTTACGCGTCGATAGAAGCTACAACGCCAGCGCCTACTGTACGGCCACCTTCGCGGATCGCGAAGCGAGTACCTTGTTCCATCGCTACTGGAGCGATCAGTTCTACAGTGAACTCAGTGTTGTCGCCAGGCATGATCATTTCAACGCCTTCTGGCAGTTGGATGATACCTGTTACGTCAGTTGTACGGAAGTAGAATTGTGGACGGTAGTTAGCAAAGAAAGGAGTGTGACGTCCGCCTTCTTCTTTGGACAGAACGTAAACTTCTGCTTTGAACTTAGTGTAAGGCTTAACGGAACCTGGTTTCGCCAAGCATTGTCCACGCTCGATGTCGTTACGGTCTACACCGCGCAGCAGAGCACCGATGTTGTCACCAGCTTGAGCTTGATCCAGCAATTTGCGGAACATCTCAACACCAGTTACAGTTGTGGATTTTGTTTCTTCAGCCAGACCAATGATTTCTACTTGGTCACCAACTTTAACGATACCGCGCTCTACACGACCAGTAGCAACAGTACCACGACCAGTGATCGTGAACACGTCCTCTACAGGCATCAGGAACGGCTTGTCAGTTGCACGCTCAGGAGTTGGGATGTAAGTGTCAACCGCTTCCATCAGTTCAGCGATTTTCTTAGCCCACTCGCCAGTTGGGTTGTCCAAAGCTTCTTTAGCAGAACCTTTGATTACTGGAGTGTCGTCACCTGGGAACTCATATTGAGACAACAGGTCACGGATTTCCATTTCAACCAGTTCCAACAACTCTTCATCGTCTACCATGTCGCATTTGTTCATGAATACTACGATGTAAGGTACGCCTACTTGCTTGGAGAGCAGGATGTGCTCGCGAGTTTGTGGCATAGGGCCATCAGCTGCGGATACAACCAGGATTGCGCCGTCCATTTGAGCAGCACCAGTAATCATGTTTTTCACGTAGTCAGCGTGACCAGGGCAGTCAACGTGAGCATAGTGACGGTTGTCAGTTTCGTACTCAACGTGTGCTGTGTTGATTGTGATACCGCGCTCTTTTTCTTCTGGAGCAGCGTCAATCGCAGCATAGTTCATAGCTTGTGCTTTACCTTGTTGTGCCAATACAGTTGTAATAGCAGCAGTCAGGGTAGTTTTACCATGGTCAACGTGACCGATAGTACCAATGTTAACGTGTGGTTTATTACGCTCAAATTTCGCTTTTGCCATGAGAGAAAAGCCTCCTTATAGATAAGGGTTTTATGGTTTGAAGAAAGGTTTACCTTACGAATGGTTGTCCCTTCAATATTGTAAACCTTTCTGATTGCAAGATAAAGTCGTAACCTGTAATTATTCGCCTTTAGATTTCTTGATGATCTCTTCAGCGATGAATTTAGGTACTTCTTCGTAATGGTCGATCACCATGGAGTAAACGCCACGGCCTTGGGTACGGGAACGAAGAACTGTGGAGTATCCGAACATCTCGGACAGTGGTACCATCGCACGGATTACTTGTGCATTTGCACGAGCTTCCATACCTTCGATACGACCGCGGCGAGAGTTCAGGTCACCCATTACGTCACCCATGTACTCTTCAGGCATTGTAACTTCTACTTTCATGATTGGCTCGAGAAGTACAGCGCCACATTTTTTCGCAGCTTCCTTCAATGCGAGGGAACCTGCTACTTTAAATGCCATCTCGTTGGAATCGACGTCATGGTAGCTACCGTCTACGATAGTAGCTTTGATATCAACCAGCGGGAAGCCGGCGATAACACCATTTTTCATCGATTCTTCGATACCCGCTTGAACAGCAGGGATGTATTCGCGTGGTACTACACCACCAACGATTTTGTTTTCGAATTGGAAGCCTTGACCAGCTTCGAGTGGAGCAAATTCCACCCAAACGTGACCGTATTGACCACGACCACCGGACTGACGAACGAATTTACCTTCCACTTTAGCTGCGTTACGGAATGTTTCACGGTAAGCAACCTGTGGAGCACCTACGTTCGACTCGACTTTAAATTCGCGTTTCAGACGGTCTACGATAATCTCCAGGTGAAGCTCACCCATACCGGAGATGATTGTTTGACCAGTCTCTTCATCTGTGCGAGTTCTGAACGTTGGATCCTCTTCAGCCAGCTTGGACAGGCCGATACCCATCTTGTCTTGGTCTGCTTTGGATTTAGGTTCGATCGCAACAGAGATAACTGGCTCTGGGAAGTCCATAGACTCGAGGATTACAGGAGCCTTTTCATCACACAGAGTATCACCAGTAGTTGTATCTTTCAAACCTACAGCTGCTGCAATGTCACCGGAGTAAACCGTTGTGATCTCTTCACGGTGGTTTGCGTGCATTTGCAGGATACGGCCAACGCGCTCACGTTTACCCTTGGTAGAGTTGAGAACGTAAGAACCGGAGTTCAGTACACCGGAGTATACGCGGAAGAATGTCAAACGACCAACATACGGGTCAGTCATGATCTTGAACGCAAGAGCAGAGAACGGACCGTTGTCGTCAGCTGGACGATCAACTTCATCTTCAGTATCTGGCAATGTACCTTTAATTGCAGGGATATCTACCGGAGACGGCAGGTAAGCAACTACGTTGTCCAGCATAGGCTGAACACCTTTGTTCTTGTAAGAAGAACCGCACATTACCGGCGTCAGTTTGCAATCGATAGTACCCTTACGCAGAGCAGCACGGATTTCGTCGTTGGTCAGCTCTTCGCCTTCCAAGTACTTCATCATGAGCTCTTCGTCTTGTTCTGCAGCTGCCTCAACCATCGCCATACGAAGTTCTTCGCAACGAGCGAGCAGGTCAGCAGGGATTTCAGCGGAGTCAGAAGTTTTACCCAAATCATCGGTATATACGATTGCCTTCATTTCGATCAGGTCAACCATACCTTTGAATTGATCTTCTGCACCGATTGGATATTGGATAGCTACAGGATTTGCACCCAGGCGAGATTTGATCTGACCCAAGCACATATCAAAGTTAGCACCCATGATATCCATTTTGTTGATGTAGCACATGCGCGGTACGCCATAGCGGTCAGCTTGGCGCCATACGGTTTCGGTTTGCGGCTCAACGCCACCTTTTGCGTCAAAAACGGTTACAGCACCGTCAAGAACGCGCAGGGAGCGCTCAACTTCTACAGTGAAGTCTACGTGGCCTGGCGTGTCGATGATGTTGATTCGATGGCCATTCCATTGAGCAGTAGTAGCAGCCGAAGTGATCGTAATACCGCGCTCTTGCTCTTGTTCCATCCAGTCCATGGTTGCTGCACCTTCGTGCACCTCACCAATTTTATGAACGCGACCAGTGTAGAACAGAATACGCTCAGTAGTCGTCGTCTTACCAGCATCGATGTGAGCCATGATACCGATATTACGCGTATTCGGCAAAGAGAACTCGCGAGCCATTAGGTATGCTCCTTCCATACTCGAGTTTGAGAATAAACGGGTATCCAAAACGGACACCCGATTCAATTTCTACCAGCGATAGTGAGCAAACGCTTTGTTCGCTTCAGCCATCTTGTGCGTGTCTTCACGCTTTTTAACTGCTGCACCGGTGTTGTTAGCAGCGTCCATGATCTCGTTAGCAAGACGTTGTTCCATGGTTTTCTCTCCACGGTTACGGGAGTAGTTAACCATCCAACGCAGACCAAGAGTGGTACGGCGCTCCGGTTTTACTTCGATTGGTACTTGGTAGTTAGCACCACCTACACGGCGAGCTTTAACTTCCAGTACTGGCATTACGTTTTTCAGTGCTTCTTCAAACACTTCCATCGGGTTGCGACCTGTGCGCTCCTGGATGATGTCAAATGCGTTGTAGAGAATGTTCTGAGCTACACCGCGCTTACCATCCAACATCAGGCGGTTAATCAAGCGAGTAACCAACTTGCTGTTGTGAATAGGATCAGGCAGCACGTCACGACGGGTTACAGGACCTTTACGAGGCATCGTATTCCCTCCTTCTTTTCGTTATAAATTCACGCCACTTCACAGGCGCTTTTCTTATTACTTTTTCGCTGCTGCTTGACCTGGCTTCGGACGCTTAGTACCGTATTTGGAACGACCTTGTTTACGGTTGTTCACACCAGCAGTGTCAAGTGCACCACGAACGATATGGTAGCGTACCCCTGGCAAGTCTTTTACACGACCGCCGCGCACCAGCACGACGCTATGCTCTTGCAGGTTGTGGCCGATACCACCGATGTAAGCTGTTACCTCGATTCCGTTAGTCAAACGCACACGAGCGTATTTACGCAACGCGGAGTTCGGTTTTTTCGGAGTCATGGTACCTACACGAGTGCAAACACCACGTTTTTGAGGAGAACTTTGGTTGGTTTGGCTTTTCTTGAAGCTGTTGTACCCCTTTTGAAGAGCTGGGGACTTCGACTTCACAACCTTATCCTCGCGACCTTTACGCACCAATTGGTTAATTGTAGGCATGATGTTACCTCCCTTCTTAATACCCAATCTTCAAGACCACAGATCCAGGTGAGTCATTTTTAGGTCAAATAGAAAGTCCTTGTCCAGTATTACGCAACGTGTAACCACAGACAAAAACATCGTTAACCACTTTTTTTGATCGCAGCAGTAGCCGCTCCCACTTCAATTCCGCACGCTTTGCCTAAACGACGCATGGAATCTACATGGATGACTGGAACACCCTTCTCTTTGCAAAGGAGCTCGACTTTTTGGGTCAAACGCTTATCTGCATCGACAGCGATATACACTGCTTCTACCTGTTGGCTTTCAACAGCTTTGATCGTCTGCTTAATGCCGATCGTCAAGTCCTTGGCCCGCTCTACTTTTTCATAAGACATGATTCTCATATCCTCCAAAGTACAGATGTCAGGCACACTTGAATATAATATCAGGTGGGTTAGTTGTTGTCAACGCCCATTTGATATTTTTTATTTAGGAAAGCGCCCACCAATCGGTGATGGGCGCTTTTCCCGCAATTACTCTACAGAAACTGCTTCTTGCTCAGCTTTCGCTGCTTCCAGCTCTGCTTCGTAATCTACTTGACTAGCAACTTTTACATTGCGGTAACGTGACATACCGGTACCTGCTGGAACCAGCTTCCCGATAATAACGTTCTCTTTCAAACCTAGCAAGCGGTCCACTTTTCCTTTGATCGCTGCATCGGTAAGAACGCGAGTTGTTTCCTGGAAGGATGCTGCCGACAAGAAGGAGTCGGTTTCGAGGGATGCTTTGGTGATCCCCAGAAGAACCGGACGGCCCACTGCTGGATTTCTGCCTTCCATGAGAACTTTTGCGTTCGCTTGCTCAAATTCTGGTACCTCAACGTAGGAACCTGGCAAGAGGTCTGTATCTCCGCTGTCGATGACACGCAGCTTGCGCAGCATCTGGCGAATCATAACCTCTACGTGCTTGTCGTTAATTTCTACCCCTTGCATACGGTAAACTTTTTGTACCTCTTGCAAGATGTAGTTGGAAACGCCGCGCATACCACGAACTTTGAGCATTTCTTTCGGGTCTACGGAACCTTCCGTGAGCTCGTCACCGGCATTCAGCTTGACACCAACAGAAACCTTGATGCGCGAGCCATACGGTGCTGCATACACTTTGTTCTCCGCTTCCCCACGTACTTCGATCTCGCGACGATCTTTACCTTCGCGAATATCGACAACTTCACCATCGATTTCGGAGATGACTGCTTGCCCTTTCGGATTACGCGCTTCGAACAACTCCTGAATACGCGGCAAACCTTGGGTAATATCGTCTCCCGCAACCCCACCGGTATGGAAGGTACGCATAGTCAGCTGGGTACCCGGCTCACCAATGGACTGAGCAGCGATAATACCAACTGCTTCTCCCACTTCCACCTCGGCTCCTGTTGCCAGGTTGCGTCCGTAGCACAGTTTGCAGACACCATGGCTGGTGCGGCAAGCGAGTACGTTACGGATATAAACGTTAGTGATTCCTACTTTTTCAATATACTCGGCAACCTCTTCAGAGATCTCCTCATTGCGGTGCACGATGATTTCTTTTGTCTCAGGGTGGCGCAAAGTCTCGAAGCAAGTACGTCCTACCAGACGGTCAGACAGCTTCTCAATTTCTTCTTTACCATCCTTGATCGCTGTTACACGGATACCTTTATCTGTTCCACAATCGGTTTCGCGTACGATCACGTCTTGAGCAACGTCTACCAGACGACGAGTCAGGTAACCCGAGTCCGCTGTACGCAAGGCCGTATCGGCGAGACCTTTACGCGCACCGTGCGTAGAGATAAAGTACTCCAATACCGTCAGACCTTCACGGAAGTTGGATTTAATCGGCAACTCGATGATTCGACCGGATGGGTTCGCCATCAGACCGCGCATACCAGCCAGCTGAGTGATCTGGGATACGTTACCACGGGCACCGGAGTTCGCCATCATGAAGATCGCATTGAACTTATCCATGGACTTCATCAATACTTCTGTTACCTCATCCTTCGCTTTGGACCAGATGGAAATAACGCGGTCATAGCGCTCGTCCTCGGTAATCAAACCGCGACGGAATTGCGTCATGACAGTTGCTACTTTCTCATCTGCAGCGTCAAGGATGTCTTTTTTCTTTCCTGGTACCGCGATGTCCGCTACGGCAATCGTGATACCTGCTTTTGTCGAGTACGTGAAGCCCAGTTCCTTGATCTTGTCGAGGATCATGGACGTTTTCATCGTACCGAAGCGACGGAAGCACTCGGAAATAATAGTTCCCAAGAAGCCTTTCTTTACAGCGCCTGGATCTGGAAGGTTCTTAATGAACTCAGAAACATTCGTACCTTTATCAAAGACAAAGCACTCATCTGGAACCATTGTTTGCAGGTTAGCTCTAGTCGGTGCATTGATGAATGGCAAATCAGCAGGGAAGATCTCGTTGAAAATCACTTTCCCAACTGTCGTTACAATCAGCGCGTTCTCTTGACGCTCAGTAAAACTGGTTTTGTTCAGGCGTTTCGCTGGCAATGCAATACGCGTATGCAGGCTGATAAAGCCTTGCTGATAAGCGGCAATCGCATCATGAGGATCGCGATAAATCGTACCCTCGCCTTTGTCGCCTTCGCGCTCCAGTGTCAGGTAGTAGGAACCAAGCACCATGTCCTGGGATGGAGTTACTACCGGTTTACCGTCTTTCGGGTTCAAGATGTTTTGCGCTGCCAGCATGAGAATACGGGCTTCCGCCTGTGCTTCAGCAGACAACGGAACGTGAACCGCCATTTGGTCACCGTCAAAGTCCGCGTTGTACGCAGTACAAACGAGCGGATGAAGACGGATCGCACGGCCTTCAACCAATACTGGTTCAAAAGCCTGGATACCCAGACGGTGCAAGGTAGGGGCACGGTTCAACAGAACTGGATGCTCACGAATTACGTCTTCAAGAACGTCCCATACTTCTGGCTGAACGCGCTCAACCTTGCGCTTTGCACTCTTGATGTTGTGAGCAAGGCCTTTGGAAACCAGCTCTTTCATCACGAACGGCTTGAAGAGTTCCAGTGCCATTTCTTTTGGCAAACCGCACTGATACATCTTCAGGTTAGGTCCTACAACGATAACGGAACGACCGGAGTAGTCAACACGCTTACCGAGCAGGTTTTGACGGAAACGACCTTGTTTACCTTTCAGCATGTGGCTGAGAGATTTCAAAGGACGGTTACCTGGTCCTGTTACTGGACGTCCACGACGACCGTTGTCGATGAGCGCGTCTACTGCTTCCTGCAGCATGCGTTTCTCGTTTTGTACGATAATGTCAGGAGCACCCAGTTCGAGCAGGCGCTTCAGACGGTTATTACGGTTGATTACACGACGATACAGGTCATTCAGGTCGGAAGTGGCAAAACGTCCACCATCCAGCTGAACCATTGGACGAAGCTCTGGCGGGATAACTGGCAGTACATCGAGAACCATCCAATCCGGGTTATTACCGGAGTTGCGGAATGCCTCAAGTACTTCCAGACGCTTGATCGCACGGTTGCGACGCTGACCTTGTGCTGTCTTCAAATCTTCTTTTAACGTTTCCACGTCTTTATCCAAATCGATTTCGGCAAGCAGGCGTTTAATCGCTTCTGCTCCCATCATCGCTTGGAAAGAGTGGCCGTATTTCTCACGATAGTTGCGATACTCTTTTTCGGAGAGCAATTGCTTTTTATCGAGAGGAGTGTCACCTGGATCAGTTACTACGTAAGAAGCAAAGTAGATTACTTCCTCCAGGGAACGAGGAGACATGTCGAGTACCAAGCCCATACGGCTTGGAATCCCTTTGAAGTACCAGATGTGAGAAACTGGGGCAGCCAGCTCAATGTGCCCCATACGCTCACGCCGTACTTTGGCGCGGGTCACTTCCACGCCACAACGGTCGCACACTACACCTTTATAACGAACACGCTTGTATTTACCGCAATGGCACTCCCAGTCCTTGGTTGGTCCAAAGATGCGTTCGCAGAACAAGCCGTCTTTTTCCGGTTTCAGTGTGCGGTAGTTGATCGTCTCTGGCTTCTTCACTTCCCCGAAAGACCACGAACGGATCTTATCGGGGGAAGCCAAGCCGATCCTCATATATTCGAAGTTGTTCACGTCAATCACAGGGCGTTACCTCCCTTGGTACCGGAATCTTACTCTTCGTTCAAGCTTCCGCCTTCGAGTACGAGGTTCAGTTTTTCACCGTTACCTTCATCCTCGTCTTCCATTTCACGCATTTCAATCTCCTGCTCATCACCGGACAGAATCTTCACGTCCATACCCAAGCTCTGGAGCTCCTTGATCAATACCTTGAAGGACTCTGGAACACCTGGTTCTGGAACATTTTCGCCCTTAACGATCGCTTCGTACGTTTTCACGCGGCCCACGACATCATCCGACTTAACAGTGAGAATTTCTTGCAAGGTGTAGGCAGCACCGTATGCTTCCAATGCCCAAACCTCCATCTCCCCGAAACGCTGTCCACCGAATTGAGCTTTACCACCCAATGGCTGCTGCGTAACAAGAGAGTAAGGACCAGTAGAACGAGCATGGA
Organism: Brevibacillus jepli; assembly: GCF_047229145.1. NCBI lineage: Bacteria > Bacillati > Bacillota > Bacilli > Caryophanales > Paenibacillaceae > Brevibacillus > Brevibacillus jepli. The sequence continues at coordinate 27,750 of NZ_JBFEFW010000031.1, read as the reverse complement.
TTTTGTCGTCAACCAAGTGAGCCAGTTTCAGCATGTATACGCAACCTACCGTTACACGGCGGTCAAACGGTTCACCTGTACGACCATCAAACAAGATCGTTTTTCCGTCACGATCCAGACCTGCTTCTTCCAACGTTTCGAATACTTCTGCCTGACGTGCACCGTCGAATACCGGCGTTGCTACGTGGATACCCAGAAGCTTCGCTGCCATACCCAAGTGAGTCTCCAATACCTGACCGATGTTCATACGCGAAGGTACGCCCAACGGGTTGAGTACGATCTCTACTGGAGAGCCATCTGGCAGGAACGGCATATCTTCTTCCGCCATGATACGGGCGATAACCCCTTTGTTACCATGTCGACCGGCCATTTTGTCACCCACGGAGATTTTCCGTTTTTGGGCGATGTAAACGCGAACGAGTTGGTTTACGCCTGGTGGCAATTCGTCGCCATTCTCACGCGTAAATACTTTAACGTCTACGATGATACCGGAACCACCGTGCGGTACGCGCAGGGATGTATCACGAACTTCACGAGCTTTTTCACCGAAGATGGCATGCAGGAGACGCTCTTCTGCTGTCAGCTCAGTAACCCCTTTTGGTGTAACCTTACCAACGAGAATGTCGCCGTCCTGAATCTCCGCACCAACACGGATGATACCCCGTTCGTCCAGGTTCTTCAGAGCATCTTCCCCGACGTTTGGAATATCGCGAGTGATTTCCTCTGGACCCAGCTTGGTGTCGCGAGCTTCGGACTCGTATTCTTCAATATGGATAGACGTATACACGTCATCTTTTACAAGTTTTTCACTCAGAAGAATCGCGTCTTCGTAGTTGTATCCTTCCCACGTCATAAACGCAACGATTACGTTACGACCGAGAGCCAATTCACCTTTTTCAGTGGATGGGCCGTCCCCAACGATATCGCCTTTTTCAATCCAGTCTCCACGGCTTACGATTGGACGCTGGTTGATGCAGGTACCTTGGTTGGAACGGATAAACTTGTGCATTTTGTATTTATCGAGATCACCGGCAACTTTTCTGCCGTCGATTTCCTGGTAACGACGAATCCAGATTTCGCGAGCCGTTACGCGCTCTACTTGACCCGGATGCTTGGCAACGATCGCCACACCGGAGTCTTGCGCTGCTTTATGTTCCATACCTGTACCGACAAACGGTGCTTGTGGAATCAAAAGCGGAACGGCCTGCCGCTGCATGTTTGAACCCATCAGCGCGCGGTTGGCGTCATCGTTCTCAAGGAACGGAATCAGCGCAGTCGCTACGGATACAACCTGCTTCGGCGATACGTCCATGAAGTCTACCTTGTCGCGCGGTACGCTCAAGATCTCACCTTTACGACGGCAGATTACCATGTCGTTTACGAAACGGCCATCATCATCAAGTGGCTGATTGGCCTGTGCCACGTTGAACACGTCTTCCTCATCAGCAGTCAAGTAGCTGATATCAGTCAACACGAAGCCTGTTTCCGGATCTACTTTCCGACGAGGTGTCTCGATAAATCCGTAATCGTTAATGCGCGCAAAGGAAGACAGAGAGTTGATCAAACCAATGTTTGGTCCCTCTGGCGTCTCAATTGGACACATACGACCGTAGTGGGAATGGTGAACGTCGCGCACTTCGAAGCCTGCGCGCTCACGCGTCAAACCACCTGGTCCGAGTGCGGACAGACGGCGTTTGTGCGTCAGCTCAGCCAATGGATTTGTTTGGTCCATAAACTGGGACAGCTGCGAGCTACCAAAGAACTCCTTCAGTGATGCAATCACTGGACGGATGTTAATGAGAGCTTGCGGTGTAATCTGGTTTTGATCCTGGATGGACATGCGCTCACGAACCACACGCTCCATACGGGACAAACCGATACGGAACTGGTTCTGCAGAAGCTCACCCACGGAACGCAGACGACGGTTACCCAAGTGGTCGATATCGTCTGTGGAACCTACACTGTGCAGGAGGTTCATGAAATAGTTGATCGCCGATACGATATCCGCCGGCGTAATATGCTTGAAGGACTTATCTACATTTCCGTTTCCGATTACTTTGATGATCTTGCCATCTTCAATCGGAGAGAAAATATTGATAGATTGCAAATGAATCGCTTCATCTTCCAGTACACCGCCATGCGTGCGAACGTCGATAAAGCCGACATTACCTTCCAGCGCTGGCAAGATGCGATCCAATACACGACGGTCAATCATTTGACCTGCTTCGGCAAAAATTTCACCTGTCGTCGTATCGATCAGCGTTTCAGCCAGACGTTGGTTGTACAGACGGTTTTTCAAATGAAGCTTTTTATTCATTTTGTAACGACCAACAGAAGCCAAATCATAGCGCTTAGGGTCGAAGAAACGAGAGATCAAGAGGCTCTTCGCATTTTCGACTGTTGGTGGCTCACCCGGACGAAGTCGCTCGTAGATTTCAATGAGCGCTTTTTCCGTAGAATCGGTATTGTCTTTTTCCAGCGTGTTCTTGATGTATTCATCTTCACCCAGCAAGTTGAGAATCTCGATGTCAGAACCAAAGCCCAACGCACGCAAAAGAACCGTTACCGGGATTTTTCGCGTACGGTCGATGCGGACATAAATTACGTCTTTCGCATCAGTCTCCAGCTCCAGCCAAGCACCCCGGTTCGGGATTACTGTAGCTGTAAACATCTGCTTGCCGTTTTTGTCCACTTTGGTGTTGTAATATACACTGGGGGAACGAACAAGCTGGCTGACAATAACGCGCTCAGCACCATTAATAATGAAGGTTCCCGTTTCGGTCATGAGCGGGAAATCCCCCATGAAGACTTCTTGTTCCTTCACTTCTCCCGTCTCTTTGTTCAACAAACGTACCTTCACACGCAGAGGCGCCGCATAGGTGACGTCACGTTCTTTCGACTCGTCAACATCGTACTTCGGCTCTCCCAAGCTGTAGTCGATAAACTCCAGCACGAGATTACCAGTGAAGTCCTGGATTGGCGAAATGTCTTGGAACATCTCACGGAGCCCCTCATCAAGGAACCATTGGTAGGACTTTTGTTGAATCTCGATGAGATTTGGAAGGCCCAGCACTTCGTTAATACGTGAATACGTACGACGCTGGCGGTGTCGGCCACTTTGAATCACTTTACCTGCCAACTTATTCACCCCTCAGGTTGTGTTTTCACACATAGAAACTCGGCATTCGGCAACTTTTTGCAGGTCGCAGACGAATGCCTAAAAATAAAAATGGGTTAAAGCAGCTTCAACCAATTTTAACCCAGAGAAACTCTATTTTAAAAGAATTCCCATGTTTTCACGCAAACATTCCTATCTAAGGAAAAAAGTAGAAACGCTTGACAGACAGGGAATTGCTGAAAAATAGACATTTATCCCATATTGACATTTTATAATACTACCACAATCAAATATTCACGTCAAGAAAACTTTTCTAATGATTTCTTCTTGATTATTTGATAGCACGGAATATGTGGTAGCCTTTTTCCCGATCTACCTCAATTACTTCGCGGTACGTTTCCTGCAGCTTCTTCAATGCGGATGGTGCGCCTTGCTTCTTCTGAATGACAACCCACATTTCTCCGCCTTCTACTAACAGGTCGTATCCTTCAACAAAAATACGATGAACGATTTCCTTGCCCGCGCGAATCGGCGGATTGGTTAGAATGACGTCAAACTGCTCACCTTGCACACCGCTGTAAACATCACTCACTCGAACCTCGACATTTTTTATTCCATTTGCTTCTGCATTACGACGAGCCAGGTTAACCGCACGCTCATTCACGTCGATCATGGTCACTCGCCCCTGATTAGCAAGCCTGGCAGCCGTCAAACCCATCGGACCATACCCACAGCCCACATCAAGTACTCGCGCATGACTGTTGATTTCCATGTTCTTGATAAGCAATACACTTCCAAAATCAATCCGGTCTCGGGAAAAAACACCTGCATCCGTAATGAAACGAAGCTCATTGCCACGGAGCGTAAACGAAAATTGCTGTTCGTCATGTGCAGCGCCCGGTTGATTGGTGTAGTAGTGATCTGCCACGTGTGATTCACCCTTCCTCATCGTTTACGAAAACCTCTATTATCAAGAGCTTACAGAAAAACCCCCTGCCGCAGGCAAGGGGATTTTCCTAAAGGAAGCTAACTTACTTTACTTCTACTTGTGCGCCAGCTTCTTCGAGTTTTGCTTTGAGAGCTTCTGCTTCGTCTTTGGAAACGCCCTCTTTGAGTGTTTTTGGAGCGTTGTCTACCAGGTCTTTTGCTTCTTTCAGACCCAAGCCAGTCAGCTCGCGAACAACTTTGATTACGTTGATTTTGGAAGCGCCGCCGCTTACCAGGTTAACAGTGAATTCAGTTTGCTCAGCAGCAGCTTCTGCTCCGCCACCAGCAACTACAGCTACAGGAGCAGCAGCAGTTACGCCGAATTCTTCTTCGATTGCTTTTACCAAGTCGTTCAGTTCGAGAACGGACATGCCTTTAATGGCTTCCAAGATTTGCTCTTTAGACATTTGTAAATCCTCCATTCAAGGAATAGTATTTGTAAAACATTAACCGATCAGACGATTACGCGCCTTGACCTTCTTTTTGTTCTGCCACTGCTTTGACTGCCAATGCAACGTTGCGCATAGGAGCTTGCAGGACGGAGAGAAGCATGGACAAGAGACCTTCGCGGTTCGGCAGGGAAGCCAGAGCTTTAATTTGCTCAGCATCAACTACTTTACCTTCGATAACGCCACCCTTGATTTCCAGCTTGTCGTTTTTCTTAGCGAATTCAGCGATAACTTTCGCTGGAGCGATGATATCGTCTTTGGAGAACGCCAGAGCGTTTGGTCCAGTCAGATATTGATCCAGTTCAGTCAGGCTTTCCTTCTCAGTAGCCAATCGAGTCAGGGAGTTTTTCAACACCTGGAACTCAACACCAGCTTCACGCAATTGCTTACGGAGCTCAGTTACTTGTGCTACTGTCAGACCGCGGTAGTCAGCTACCACTGTAGTTTGGCTTTCGCGAAGCTTAGTTGCGATTTCGTTGATCGCTTGTACCTTTTCTTCACGAATAACGGTTGGACGAATTTCTGCCATTGTTTACACCTCCCGTGCTCTAATCCTAGAAAATGAAGAATGCCCTCGCAGACTCACGAGGGCATAATGCTATATCGTCAAAGGAAAACAGCGTTTCCTCATTCGTACATTACACGCCTCGGAGGGATATTAAGCGTTACTCTCACAAGTACCGCACCTTCTGTCTACGGCATATTCTTTTCATCAACAGGGACTATCTTAACAACTCCCATAAAGGAAGTCAAGTGTCATTATTTTACAGCTACGCGTACGCCAGGGCCCATAGTGGAGCTCAGGGTTACATTCTTCATGTAAACACCTTTAGCCGCAGCTGGTTTCGCACGATTCAGTGCTTCAGTCAGAGCTGCCAGGTTTTCAACCAGCTTGTCAGCATCGAAGGATGCTTTACCGATAGGAGCGTGGATGTTACCTGCTTTGTCTACGCGATACTCAATTTTACCTGCTTTGATTTCGTTAACCGCTTTTGTTACATCGAAAGTAACAGTACCGGTCTTAGGGTTTGGCATCAGGCCTTTTGGACCGAGTACACGACCCAATTTACCTACTTCACCCATCATGTCAGGAGTAGCTACTACAACGTCAAAGTCGAACCAGCCACCTTGAATTTTCGCGATCATGTCTGCATCGCCTACGAAGTCTGCGCCAGCTGCTTCTGCATCTTTTGCTTTTTCGCCTTTTGCGAATACGAGAACACGTTGTACTTTACCAGTACCATGTGGCAATACAACTGCGCCACGGATTTGTTGGTCAGCACGCTTAGGGTCTACACCCAAACGGAAAGCTGCTTCAACAGTTTCATCGAATTTAGCAGTAGCTGCTTTTTTAACCAGCTCAACGCCTTCTGCTACTTCGTATACTTTGTTTTTATCAACGAGCTTTACAGCCTCTTGATATTTCTTACCTTTTTTCGCCATGATTAAATCTCCCTTCAATGTGGTCGTAGCGGTTGATCCTCCCACAGACAGGGGGGCACAACGTCTGTGCCCCCTTGCACTCAAGACAATTAGTCTTCGATTACAATACCCATAGAACGAGCTGTACCTTCAACCATGCGCATAGCCGCTTCAACGGATGCAGCATTCAGGTCAGGACGCTTCAGTTCTGCGATTTCACGAACTTTATCACGCTTCAGCGTAGCAACCTTTGTTTTGTTTGGTACGCCAGAACCGGACTCGATACCAGCAGCTTTCTTCAACAGAACTGCAGCTGGTGGAGTTTTAGTGATAAAGGTGAAAGAACGATCTTCGAACACGGTGATTTCCACCGGGATGATCATACCTACTTCACTCTCTGTACGAGCATTGAATTCTTTACAGAATCCCATGATGTTTACACCAGCTTGACCGAGAGCCGGACCTACTGGAGGTGCAGGATTCGCTTTACCTGCTGGGATTTGTAATTTAATTACGCGGATAACCTTCTTAGCCACGTAAGACACCTCCTTACTTCACATGTGGTTATTACGGGGGAATGCCCCCTCCCACCGTTTTTTGAAAGTCTAGTAAAAGACTTTCGATCTATAGTGAGAGTGCAAGAAACCCCAAATAGTGTTGTGGGATTGTTAAAACAAGATGAAATGTACCACATAGCGCGATACTTTTCAAGTTGAATCCTAATCCAATTTTTGAACTTGTGTAAAGTCTAGCTCTACCGGTGTTTCGCGACCGAAGATGTCCACCAATACGCGAACCTTCTGCCTGTCCGGGTGAATCTCGATAATCTCCCCGGTGCGATTAGAAAACGGACCATCTGTGACGCGCACCATATCGCGGAGAGCAAAATCGACTCTGATCTTGGGAATTTCGATTCCCATTTGCTTGAGAATCGTATCGGCCTCTTCAGGACGCAGCGCTGTCGGTTTAGAGCCAGCACCCGTGGATCCGACAAAGCCGGTAACCCCAGGGGTGTTGCGCACGACATACCAAGAGTCGTCCGTCATCACCATTTCAACAAGGACGTATCCAGGAAACACTTTTTTCGTGACGGTGCGCTTCTTACCATCCTTGGTTTCCACCTCTTCTTCAGTGGGAACAAGAACGCGAAAGATCTTGTCTTCCATGCCCATCGACTCGAGTCGCTTCTCCAGATTGGTTTTAACCTTGTTTTCGTAACCTGAGTACGTATGAAGTACATACCATGCTTTTTCCATATCCAACAGGACGATAACCGTCCGTCCCTCCTAAGACTTGCATAATTACGTTCCTAGAATCAAATCGATCAAGCGCGAGATACCCAAATCAACGACGAAGAAGAATACTGCCAGGAGCACAACCGTAACAAGAACAACGAGCGTATAAGTCGTCAATTCTTTACGGTTGGGCCAACGGACTTTCTTTAGTTCGGACATTACGTCACTAAAAAAACCACCGGTACGGCGAAAACTGGCTCCGATTCGTGATAAAAAACCCACTTTGCCACCCCCTGACTTCGTCGCATCAACCATTACTTCGTCTCGCGATGAAGGGTTTGCTTCTTGTCACGGGAGCAATACTTTTTCAGTTCAACACGTTCAGTAGTGGTGCGCTTGTTCTTCGTGGAGATATAGTTACGCTCGCCACACTCGGTGCACGCCAACGTGATGTTTACTCGCATTTATTGCCACCTCCATCTCATTTCAAACCTGCTATTAGTTAAAAGTACCCCGATGATAAATAGTACGGGAAAACCGCTACTTTTTCCAGACCATTTCATTCACCTAAGTAACCATAGAACAGAGAGATAAGAGTCTATGGCTACCTAAATAAATTTATCATACCGAAATACCCATGTCAAACAAAATGACTTGACAACCGGAAGTCCTTTTGCTTCCAAAACAAAAAGAGAGATTCTCTCTTACAGATGAATCTCTCTTCCCTCTAAATAGCGCTCTAGCTTGCGCTTGACTCTCTGTAATGCATTATCGATAGACTTGACATGACGCTTCAGTTCAACAGCAATCTGCTGATAGGATCGTCCGTCCAAGTAAAGCATGAGAACCTGACGCTCCAAGTCACTCAAGATTTCACTCATTTTGCCCTCGATGTCATCGAACTCTTCCCGATTGATAAACAATTCCTCTGGATCGGTCACCTTGGTTCCCGAAATCACATCGAGTAATGTGCGGTCAGAATCTTCATCGTATATAGGCTTGTCCAGTGAGACGTAAGAATTGAGCGGGATGTGCTTTTGGCGTGTCGCCGTCTTGATCGCGGTAATGATCTGACGGGTAATACACAGTTCGGCAAATGCTTTGAACGACGTGAGCTTGTCTCCTCGGAAGTCGCGAATAGACTTGTACAGTCCGATCATCCCTTCCTGCACGATGTCTTCGCGGTCAGCCCCAATAAGAAAATAGGATCTCGCTTTGGCACGAACGAAGTTCTTGTATTTGTTGATCAAATACTCCAAAGCTTCGGCGTCATTATCGCGAACCAGGTCGACTACTTCTTCGTCGGTCATTAGTTCATATTGGGCATGTTTTAACTCCTTGAGGTCAACACTCACAAATGATCCCTCCGCCAACCGGTTTCTCCAATAGATAGCGCTATTATACATGATGCCGTAAAAAAGCGTCAACCGAATCCAAGTTATTCCCTTCTCCATTTTTCGAATATTTTCGCTATTTCATCATTCAGCGTAATCCGCCTGGAGAAGCCGTCTTCTTGCGTTTTTTCGACTTGTTTCTTGATTTCTTTCCCCGCATTTTCCATATCGAGCAACAATTCCCGGGCAGATTTGCGCAAAGCTCCCTGCCCAAATATGACACGTTGTGACGTATAGTCAGAAGTTGCCACATAAATTTGTCGATTTTTATTGTGAAATTGGGAGACTAACTGCTCAATTTTCTCGTCAGCCGTCTCCTTTTTCTTCGTAAAATAAACTTCAACCAGGTAATCTTCCGTTTGACGACCGATGCCCGGAACATTGTACGCATCAAAGACGATGATGACCTTCGTCCCGGTGTAGCTCTGGTATTCGGCCATCTTAGCTATCAACTGATCACGTGCCTCGTCCATCCGCTCTTGGTCCTTCAGCAGGCGCAGATCGGGCCAGGCGCCGATGATATTGTAACCGTCTACGATCAACAGCTGCTTGGCTTTTCTTTTCGCCATGTCATTTCACCCGCGTCGGAATCGGACTCCTGGAACGATAGACTTCATACATCAACAAGGCAGCGGCTACAGAAGCATTGAGTGAGGTAACATTGCCCGCCATCGGAAGACTGTACAGAAAATCACAGTTTTCCCGGACGAGACGACTCATTCCCTTTCCTTCGCTGCCAATAACAATCGCGAGCGGCATTGTATAATCACCTTGGCGGAAATCTTGTTTGGCACTTGCGTCCGTTCCCGCAATCCATACACCACGTTCCTTGAGCTCTTCCATGGTACGAACCAAGTTCGTCACGCGCGCTACTGGTACATAATTGATTGCTCCAGCTGAAGCCTTTGCTACCGTTGCAGTCAGACTGACAGAGCGGCGTTTTGGAATGATGACACCATGTGCACCTACTGCATCAGCTGTCCGCATGATCGAACCGAGGTTATGCGGGTCTTCCAGCTCGTCCAACAGCAAAATGAACGGAGCCTCGTTTTTTTCCTCAGCGCGCTTCAAAATATCGTCTACCTCAACATAATCGTAAGCAGCAACAGAAGCCACTACTCCCTGATGGTTATCCGTCGACACGAGCTGATCCAGCTTTTTACGGTTCGCCGTCGTCACAATAACACCCTGTTCTTTCGCCAAGGCAAAAACAGGTCCCATCAGATTTTTGTTCGTTCCCTCTGCAATCCAAATCTTATTAATCGTACGGCCTGATCGTAAAGCCTCGATGACGGGGTTTTTCCCCAGAATCCACTCTTCACTCATCATGATTCTCCTTCCACTATGGCAAAAGCCTGCTGCACAATTTCAGCGATCCGCTCTTCTTTTCCACTCAAGTACAGGTACCCAATTAACGCTTCAAAAGCCGTTGCATGACGGTAGTCGATAATATCGGCGTTTTTGGCAGTGGAGCCGGACTTGGCATTTCGTCCCCGCTTCACTACATTCAGTTCTTCCTCCGGCAATGTGGGCATCAGCGTCAACAAGACATTGGCCTGCGCTTTCGCTGAAACGTAGCGGTTGGCCGCCTTGTGGAGCTGGTTTGGTTTAACCAGCCCCTTGGCGATCAAATGATATCTGACACAATGCGCATAGGTAGCATCCCCGAGGAAGGCGAGCACCAGTGGGTTTGTGAGATTAGGATCTCGGGTCAGTTCTTCTTTTTGCATCTATTTTCTTCGGCCCCTTATTTTCGACGCCAGCGAACACCTTGTGGCGTGTCCTCCAGCACGATTCCTTTTGCTGCGAGCAAATCGCGGATTTCGTCAGAACGGGCAAAGTTTCTTGCTTTGCGAGCTTCTGTGCGCTCCTCGATCAACGCATCGATCTCACTATCCACCAGCTCCTGCTCTTCTGCAATCTCAAGACCAAGAACCTCCATCAGTTCCACCAGCAAATCCATATAAGCGCGGACTTCGGTTTCGCCAACATTTTGATGACGCAAATACAGATTGGCTTCTTTCACTACATCAAAAATAACAGTAATCGCATTGGCTGTATTGATATCATCATCCATCTCGGTGATAAATCGTTCACGGAGCTCCCCAATGATTCGTGCCTGCTCTTGCGCCTGACCATTTGGCTCTTCTGCGCGCACGGTATCCAGACGATGTGACAGATTCGTATACGCGGTCTTGATTCGCTCCAAACCATTGGCCGCCTGTTCAATCAACTCTTCGCTAAAGTTGATCGGGTTGCGATAGTGTCCCTGAAGCATGAAGAAGCGGATTAATTGACCGCCGAACTTCTCAGCAAGCTCGCGGGCAAGCAAGAAATTCCCGAGTGATTTGGACATTTTTTCATTATCAATATTGAGCATGCCATTATGCAGCCAATAGCGGGCAAAGACTTTACCCGTAAAGCACTCCGACTGCGCAATTTCGTTTTCGTGATGCGGGAACACGAGGTCCGTACCGCCCGCATGAATATCAATTTCCTCACCCAAAAACTTCAAGGCCATGGCCGAGCACTCAATATGCCAGCCTGGTCTTCCCTCGCCCCACGGACTGTCCCAGGTAACTTCTCCGGTCTTGGCCGCTTTCCAAAGGACAAAGTCCAGAGGATGTTCCTTTTTCTCGTTGATTTCTACACGAGCACCTGCCTGCAAATCATCCAACGGTTGATGCGATAGCTTTCCGTATTCCTGAAAACGTCCCGTGCGGAAATAGACATCACCCTCGCTCTCGTAGGCAAAGCCTTTTTCAATCAGCCCTTGCACGAATTCAATGATCTCCGGAATCGTCTGCATGACTCGTGGTTGAATATCAGGCGGCAGTACGTTCAGTGATTTCAGATCCGCGTTGTACGCATCCGTGTATCGATCAGCGACTTCTTTGACAGTAACACCTTCCTGATTCGCTACACGAATCAATTTGTCATCGACGTCTGTAATGTTTTGTACGAACGTCACTTCATAGCCACGATACTTCAAGTAACGGCGAAGTGTATCGAACACAATGGCAGGGCGCGCATTTCCAATGTGGATGTAGTTGTACACGGTTGGGCCGCACACGTACATTTTTACCTTTCCTGGCTCCAATGTGTGGAACGGTTCCTTTCGCCGCGTCATCGTGTTAGTCAGTTGAATGCCCATCGTTCTTTTTATCCTCCCTCAAAAGCTCCAATTCTTTGCGCATTTGATCAATTTCCTTTTGCATCATGCGTATCGTATCCGCTACCGGGTCCGGCATGTTTACATGATCCAAATCATTTTTGACGCGTTTGCCATCCTGAATGACGATGCGTCCCTTGATTCCTACTACGGTCGAATTGGGTGGTACCTCCTGCAAGACAACAGCACCAGCCCCTATCTTTGAATTATCGCCAATCTTGAAGGAACCCAACACTTTTGCTCCTGTAGCAATAATGACATCATTGCCGATCGTAGGGTGGCGCTTGCCTTTTTCCTTGCCTGTTCCCCCAAGTGTAACCCCTTGATATATGGTTACATTGTCTCCGATTTCGCACGTCTCTCCGATTACAACACCCATGCCATGGTCAATAAACAAGCCGCGGCCAATTGTTGCGCCCGGGTGAATCTCAATTCCCGTGAAAAAGCGGGATACTTGAGAGACAATGCGGGCGAGTGTACACAATTCGGCCTTCCAGAGCCTGTGGGCAATCCGGTGCCCCCATATCGCGTGCAAACCGGAATAGGTCATGACGACTTCCAGCGTACTTCGCGCAGCCGGGTCGCGTTCAAAAACAGCATGAATGTCATCTCTCATCTGTGCTAACATTTTTGGGTGGCACCTCCTGCCTGATTTTACCTGCGCAGTGTTTGACTACCTCTTACAAATAAAAAACGTCCCTATCCCCTCATACGAAGGGACAGAGACGGGTTTACCGTGGTTCCACTCTGCTTAGATCATCATCACTGTCCAATTAACGGCACAACAGTCATGAACGAATCTCGCTCACATCCCGATAACGGCGGGGAGCCGATGGCGCCTACTGATATCCTTGGCAAAAAGATAGGTTCAGCTCATTGCTCACAGGGGCATTTCCAAACAGGGCACGTCGGATGGCTCTCACCTATCCATCCTCTCTGTAGACGCGCAAACCGTTGTACTTCTCCTGATCGTCGCATTCATTTGTATGAAATCAGTTAGCAGGCTATATGCCTACTGACCGTTTGCAATCACTTGCTCTGCACGTGCAATCACCTTGTCGCGTCCGAGCAGGTACAATGTCTCCGCCAAATCACGACCATGCGCCTGACCAGTCGTTCCTACACGAACTGGCATAAACAACGCCTTGCCCTTGTGACCTGTTTCCTTTTGCACTTCTTTGAGCGCTGCTTTAATAATATCCACATTGTATGCATCTTGAGCGGATACGTGTTTCACAAAGGAAGCTAGTACTTCTGGCAATTGCGGTTCTTTTAGCACCAAGGTTGCTTCTTCATCGTACACCACTTCGTCGAGGAAGAAAAGAGCTGCCAACGGAACGATTTGCGCACAGTAGGACATTTGCTCTTGATACAAGGCAACGATACTGCGAACCCACTCGCGTTTCTCATCAGACAGATTTTCTTCAATAAAGCCAGCCTTTTGCAAATGAGGCGTGCACATTTCTGTAATCAGGTCTAGCGGTTGACGCTTCAAATAGAAGTTGTTCATCCAGTTCATCTTCGTTGCATCAAACACCGCTGGCGACTTGTTCACGCGGTCCATCGAGAACAGCTTGATCAAATCATCCATTAAGAAAATCTCTTCTTCGCCACCTGGTGACCATCCCAAAAGAACAAGGAAGTTCACGATTGCTTCTGGCAGGAAGCCGAGGTCACGATACTGCTCAATGAATTGAAGAATGCTCTCGTCGCGCTTGGACATCTTTTTGCCATCTTGGTTGAGAATCAGTGCCAAGTGAGCAAAGTCAGGAGCTTCCCATCCAAACGCTTCATAAATCATCAACTGACGAGGCGTATTGGACAGATGCTCTTCTCCACGAATCACGTGGCTAATCTTCATCAAATAGTCGTCCACAACAACGGCGAAGTTGTATGTAGGAATTCCATCTGGACGGCAAATAACGAAATCGCCCATCTCGTTAGAGTTGAACGTCACTTGACCACGAATCAGGTCATTCACGACATACTCGCGATCATCTTGCACGAGGAAGTGGATAGATGGCACTCGACCTTCTGCTTCGTACTGAGCACGCTGCTCGTCCGTTACATGGCGGTGCTTTTCCAGAATGCGCGGAGTCTCTCCACGTGCGAGCTGCTCTTCACGCTCTGCATCCAGCTCTTCTTTTGTCGCGTAGCAGTAGTACGCCTTGCCTTCTGCCAGCAATTGATCAATATATTTACGATAAATGTCCAGGCGCTCTGTTTGACGGTACGGTCCATATGGTCCACCAAGGTCCGTTCCTTCTTCCCATTCGACGCCGAGCCATTTCAGGTTTTTCATTTGCTCTTCGTCCGCATTTTCCTTATTGCGCGTTTGGTCCGTATCTTCAATCCGAACGATGAACGAACCCCCGTGATGTTTCGCAAAAAGATAATTGAAGAGCGCTGTTCGCGCCCCGCCGATGTGTAAATGCCCCGTAGGACTCGGCGCATAACGAGTGCGGATTTCTTTCGCCATTGGTAGCACCATCCTTATGAATGTAAAAATTCAAGTTCAAAAAGTCAACTCTTTCGACGCCGAATAAACTTTGAACATCCCTTTAATAACGTATCTAAGGCTTTATGTTACACCTTGCCCCTCTACTTGACAAGCAAGCATACTGCCTGCGCAGCGATTCCTTCCCCTCTGCCTGTAAAACCGAGTTTCTCAGAGGTAGTCGCCTTCACGTTTACTTGCGAAAGGTCTTCTGCTTCCAGCACACGTGCAATGACTTCACACATTTGCGGGATATATGGTGCCATTTTCGGAGCTTGGGCAATGATCGTTGCATCCACATTTCCTAAACGGTAGCCGCGCTCCCGAACCAGCTTCCATACATGCTCTAACAGCTTTACGCTATCCGCATCCTTAAAAGCTGGGTCTGTATCCGGGAAATGGCGGCCAATATCTCCCTCACCAATTGCTCCAAGAATGGCGTCACTAATCGCATGGAGGAGAACATCCGCGTCAGAATGCCCCAACAAGCCTTTTTCATAAGGGATGGTGACACCTCCAATGATGCATGGACGACCCTCCACTAATTGATGCACGTCAAAACCTTGTCCAATACGCATGAGCTACTCTCCCTTTCGTTTCCGCAATATTTCTTCACCAAACCACAAATCATCTGGCGTAGTAATCTTAATGTTCTCATAGCTTCCTTGCATCACCGCTACCGGGTGACCCAGCCACTCAACCAGCATCGCATCATCCGTCCCCAGCTTCCCCGCTGCCTCTGCTGCCTGATGCGCCTCTCGCAATAAAGACATACGAAAAGCTTGTGGGGTTTGAACCGCCCACAAGCTTTCCCGTGCCGGGGTTGACTCTACAAGTCCTGATGCCCCCACCACTTTTATCGTATCTTTGACAGGCACTGCCATAATCGTTGCCTGATCTTGTCGCACCTGTTTGATCATGTCACTGATCTGTTTGCGAGTGACGAAAGGACGAGCAGCATCGTGAACCAGTACGTAATCACAATCCGCGGAAAATGAAGCCAAGCCTTTTCTCACACTGTCTTGTCGCTCCGCTCCACCCAGAGTCACCACGATCTCCAGCTTTTCAGCCAAGAGCCAGGCCATTACTTCTGCGTGGTCGTTTTCACTCACCACCAACACGACTTGATCAATGTCCGGATGAGTAGCAAAAAGACGTACCGTATGAGCCAAGATCGGCTCGCCCGCAAGCGATAACCACAACTTGTTTCGTTGTCCGCCCATTCGTTTACCCGAACCGGCTGCAACGATCACGACACCCGTACTCACTGATTTATCCCTCTCCCGTCTCTCTATAACGCTCGTTCCAGCAGCTTCGGTTTGGCAAAGATCATTCGACCTGCTGAAGTTTGGAGCACACTCGTTACGAGAACGTCGACGTCGTTTCCGATGTATTCTCGTCCGCCCTCTACGACAATCATCGTGCCATCGTCCAGATAGGCGACGCCTTGACCGTGCTCTTTACCGTCCTTGATCACTTGAACGTTCATTTCTTCCCCAGGTAAAACAACGGGCTTGACTGCATTTGCCAAATCATTGATGTTCAGTACAGCTACACCTTGCAGCTCGCATACTTTATTCAGGTTAAAGTCGTTAGTTACGACCTTTCCGTTAATAACTTTTGCGAGCTTGATCAGCTTGCTGTCCACTTCAGATACTTCTTCAAAATCGCCTTCCCAAATCTGAACCTTTACCTTCATTTCTTTTTGAATCTTGTTCAAGATATCCAGACCACGGCGACCGCGGTTTCTCTTCAGTACATCGGAGGAATCAGCAATATGCTGCAGCTCCTCTAACACAAAGCCCGGAATGACAAGCACACCTTCCAGAAAGCCGGTACGGCAAATATCTGCGATGCGTCCGTCAATGATCACGCTTGTATCAAGAATCTTGTTCTCCAAGTTAACGGTAGTTGTTGCACTTTCTTTTTTCTTATCCTTACGTCCAATAGAAAACACCGACATAATCTCGTCCCGCTTACGAAAACCTACCTGGAAGCCCAAATACCCGAGCAACCCGGATACAATCAACGGCAAAAGATCTCCTACAAATGGAATCGGAATTTTACTGATGGGCAGGAATAATAAAAATGCAACAATAAGACCACTAATCAACCCCATCGCTCCGAACATAACATCGACAACCGGCATTTTGACGAGCGTCTCTTCTCCCCAACGCACTACGCGCAGAATATAATCCACGAACCAATTCGCTAAGAAGAAAAACAAGATGGCACCTAGTACAGCTCCAATATATTGCGATCCGGCTACTACACCAAAGTTTAACAGTGGATCGAGCAGAGAGAACAGGTCATCACCATATCGATACCCTAAGGTTCCACCAACCAAAACAAAAAAGAATTTTCCTATTCGGCGTAACATGCCTTCACCTCCTTTTATTAATATAGACAGAAGCCTAAGAGTAAAACCCTATTTCTTTCCAAATCATGACAATTGATCATATTACTTTCCCTCACTATAGCAAAAATGATTTTACCATGTCAAATAGCCAAAAATTTTAACATAGTTGTCATTTTCTCGTCAACCGGGAACACCTGTTTCTTTCGATGATAAATTGACAGAGAGCTGACTCCCTTCTTATAATGTCAGTAACACAATGAGCGAAAATTGTGACGATACCAACAGCCTAAAGCAGAGGTGAACCAGATGGACATTCGAAACGTAGACGACTTTCAAACGCAAGTATCAGAGCTTTTGATCAGACATCGAAGCGTACTGGACGTCATGTCCAAAGTTCAGGAAACGGCATCCCGTATTAACCGTTCACTGACAAAAGCCATCACCGAATGCGGCTGTGTAGAAGTGGTTGCCAAAAAACAGACGTACGATTCCAACAAAAATCTGGAGGACAACAAGTCCCATTTGGACACCCACTTTAACGGTCCGCTGTGCGAGCATTGTCGCGACGTAGTTACTGCCGAGCTAGGCAAGAACCTCTTTTACCTCACAGCCTTGTGCAATATTACTGACATCAAGCTGGAAGATGTGCTACAGAAAGAAACCAACCGACTGAATACTCTGGGTGTCTTCAATCTCTCTTAAAAGTCCTTCACTCGTATTACGAATGAACCCCTAAAAAAGTTGCATACAAAAAAAGAAAAACCCGCACATAAAAGTGTGGGTTTTTTCATGCTGAAACTATTCAAACGGTACGGATTCTTCCTCTTTGTTTTTACGCTTACGTAATTTTTTGACGAGAAAGTCAACGTTTTTTTTTATTCCATACAGAGCGTAAAAAGCAAGTGGCAGGAAGACGATTTTTGGAAATTGCTGCGGATACTTAATCGCAACGACAACCACGATCGCAATGATAATCGGTGTGATCCAGTAGGCCGATTTTGGAATCCCCACTTTTTTGAAGTTAGGATACTTGACCTTGGATACCATCAAAAACGCAAGAAGCAACATACTTACGGCAAGCAATACCGGAGTGAACACTTGATGATAGAGTGCAAGTGTTGCCAGTACGCCACCCGCTGCCGTAATTGGCAAACCGATGAAATACCCCGGAACCCCGGCCTGTACGTTAAAACGCGCCAAACGAAGCGCACCACAGATCGGAAAAATGGCTGTTATGAGAATCCCAAGCAAATCAAAGTGTTGCAAGACGACAACATACATGATGAACGCTGGCGCAATCCCAAATGTAATGACGTCAGAGAGTGAATCCAGTTCCTTCCCGAACTCGCTTTGGGCATTTAGCATACGCGCTACACGTCCATCCAGCCCATCTGCCAGCATACCAATGATCACTGTGATCGCTGCATATTCGACGTATTGATCGCCTCGAAACGCAAGAATAATTGCTAAAACTCCCAGAAACAAGTTGCTTACGGTTAGTATGTTCGGTAACGATTTCACGAACATAGACTACCTCCTGATTTCTTTTGCGTAAGGAGCAGGTTAGTCCCCTAGGCAAATGCTGAATACAAATAATGCCTTTATCCTATTCTACTTTAAATGTGCCTGTCAATGAACACTTGTTCTTGAATCCGTTTCAGTCCCTCTTTAATCGCTCTCGCTCGGACCTCACCAATTCCTTCTACTTCGTCTAATTCCTGAATCGTAGCCATCATAATCCGTGGTAAATGATGAAAATGCTCTACCAGGTTCGCGATGATCGATATGGGCAGACGCCGTATCTTGTACAGGATTCGATAACCTCTTGGAGAAACCGATTCGTCCAGCATACTGGCATTGGAGGAATACCCCAGCGCTCTTAAAAAAGATGTGAGCTCCAGCATTTCATCAGAGTTCAGTTTTTTCATGTCCCTGAGCACGAGATCAGGTGAATAGGATGGATCTCTGGAATAGTCCCGTATGAGCATATGGGCCTCTTCCTCAATGTTTGAAACAAGCTCCTCCAGCTGCATACTGACAAGCCTTCCTTCTACCCCCAATTCACATATGTACTTGGATACCTCTGTCTTTATACGTATCACCATCTCAATGCGTTGCAAAACAGAGGCAACCTCATGTAAGGTAACGAGCTCCTCAAATTCTAATGCACCGAGATTCGTCAACGTTTGATCCAGCACAGCCTTGTACTTCTCAAGCGTAGAGACTGCCTGATTCGCCTTGGCCAAAATAACGCTGCTTTCACTTAAGACATACCGAAAATGACCCTGGTACAACGTGATCACATTGCGACGCTGAGAGATAGCAATGACCAGATGATTGGTTTGGATTGCCGTCCGTTGCGCTGTGCGATGCCGAGTCCCTGTCTCGCTCGTAGGGATAGAGGAGGGTGGGAAAATTTGTGTATTGGCGTACAGGATGCGCTTTGCGTCCTCACTAACTATAATCGCCCCATCCATCTTCGCTAATTCATACAAATGGGCAGGAGAAAAATCACAATTGATGGAAAAACCGCCATCTACGATCGTCTTCATCTCCGGACCGTACCCAATGACGATCAAGCCCCCGGTTTTCGCCCGTAAAACATTTTCCAACCCTTCACGAAGCTGTGTTCCGGGTGCCACGAGGCGAAGCACATCACCGAATTGTGGAGTTCTTTTGTTGTTCCCCTGCATGCCCACTCCTACCTCCTTATCACCTCGTTCAACGCATCAGCAATATTGCTGACACCGATCACTTGAATATCTTCTGGTGCATCCAGACCGCGGATGTTTTTCTCCGGTATGATGACGCGTTTAAAGCCTAATTTATGTGCCTCTCTCACTCGTTGTTCAATACGGGAGACACCGCGCACTTCACCTGTCAATCCAATTTCTCCGATGACGACATCATGTGGATTGGTAGCGTGATCACGGAAGCTGCTAGCAATGCTTACGGCGATCGCCAAATCAACCGCTGGCTCATCTAATCTTACCCCACCTGCTACATTCACATAAGCATCCTGGTTTTGCAGCATCATGCCCATGCGCTTTTCCAATACAGCCATAATCATCGCCACCCGCTGATGATCGACCCCTGTTGCTGTTCTCCTTGGGGTAACGAAGCTAGTAGGAGCAACGAGAGCCTGCAGCTCAACCAATACGGGACGTGTGCCCTCCATACTTGCTACTACAGTAGAACCCGCAACGCCGAATGGACGTTCTGCCAAAAAAATTTCCGATGGGTTCGCTACTTCCTCCAAACCGCGATCCTTCATCTCGAAAATGCCGATTTCGTTTGTCGAACCAAAGCGGTTTTTGACGGCGCGCAAGATTCGAAACGTATTATGTCGCTCTCCTTCAAAGTAGAGAACAGCATCCACCATGTGCTCAAGCATACGCGGACCGGCGATGGAGCCTTCCTTGGTTACGTGACCAACGATGAAGGTACCGATCCCTTTTCCTTTGGCAATTCTCATTAATTGGGCAGTCGCCTCGCGTACTTGCGCAACACTTCCCGCAGCTGATTGGATGGCGGGATGAAACACCGTCTGGATCGAGTCAATGATCAGTACATCAGGGTCTACTTGATTAATATGCTGTTCGATCAAATCCAAATCATTTTCTGCCAATACAAACATCGGCGGCGTTTGCATATGAAGTCGATCCGCGCGAATTTTAATTTGCTTTGCCGACTCCTCCCCAGATACATAGAGAACCTTTGCCCCTTGATGTGCCAAGGCAAACGAGGTCTGCAAAAGCAATGTCGATTTTCCGATTCCGGGGTCCCCCCCGACCAAAATGAGTGACCCAGGAACGAGTCCTCCACCAAGCACACGATTCAATTCTCCGATGGTTGTATCCATGCGAGGCTCTTCTTCACTTGCTACCTGGGTTAATGGGATCGCCGCTTGGCGCTGACCGCCACTCAGACCTTCGTGACGATGTGCGTTTTTTACCGTTACTTCCTCCACTAAGGTGTTCCAGTTGCTGCATCCCGGACATTTTCCCATCCACTTCGGCGATTCATAGCCACATTCTTGACACGCGTATTTCGTTTTATACTTTGACATAATCGCACCCTCACTTGGATTTCTTTCTCTACTTTTATCATAATTACGCACCCAAAAAAAGAATACCTCCCGAATCAGGAGGCATTCTATTACGTTTAGACCCGCTTACGATTTCGATTTTTCAAGACGCTTAACAACCAGCTTACCTTCTTCGGCTTCGATATTGACGGTATCGCCTTTACTGATCGTGCCCTTGAGCAATTCCTCGGACAAATTATCCTCGATGTGGCGCTGAATAGCACGACGCAGAGGACGAGCACCGTAGGCCGGATCGAAGCCTTCTTTTGCCAATACCTTCTTGGCTTCTTCGGTCAATTGGAAATCAATGTCTTGCTCTTTCAAACGTTTACGCAGCTCTTCTGTCATGAGAGATACGATTTGTTCGATGTGCTCTTGCTCCAAGGAGTGGAACACGATGACTTCGTCGATACGGTTCAAGAACTCAGGACGGAAGCTCTTCTTCAGCTCATCCATGACTTTGTCCTTCATATCCTGATATTTTCTTTCCGAATCGTTGGTCGTGAAGCCGAGTGTCGTATTCTTCTTGATCATGCTCGCTCCAACGTTGGAAGTCATGATGACAACCGTATTGCGGAAATCAACGGTACGTCCCTTGGAGTCTGTCAGACGACCATCATCCAATACTTGTAGCAAGATGTTGAATACATCTGGATGGGCCTTCTCGATTTCATCCAGCAAAATAACGGAGTAAGGCTTACGACGCACTTTTTCGGTCAGCTGACCGCCTTCGTCAAAGCCTACATAGCCAGGAGGGGCACCTACCAGACGAGCTGTAGAATGCTTCTCCATATACTCGGACATATCCACTCGGATCATTGCGTCTTCGTCACCGAATAGCGTCTCCGCTACGGCACGAGCCAATTCAGTTTTACCCACACCGGTAGGACCCAGGAAGATAAACGAACCGATCGGGCGTTTTGGGTCTTTGAGACCAGCACGGGCACGACGGATGGCACGCGAGATGGATTTGACTGCTTCGTCCTGACCAATGACGCGATCGTGCAAAATCTCTTCCATCTTCAGCAAGCGCTCGGTTTCTTCTTCCTTCAGCTTCAACACCGGGATACCCGTCCAGCTCGCTACAACTTGAGCGATGTCTTCAGGAGTAACCTCCATGTTTAACTGACCTTGGCGCTCTTTCCAGTCTTTTTTCGTTTTATCCAGTTCTTCCCGCAGTTTTTGCTCCTGATCGCGAAGTGCTGCTGCTTCCTCGAATTCTTGCGATTGTACCGCTGCGTCCTTTTCCTTGCGCACCTCTTCCAGACGTCCCTCAAGCTCTTTGAGGTTCGGTGGAACGGTAAAGGATTGCAAACGGACCTTGGATGCCGCCTCGTCGACCAGGTCAATGGCCTTGTCAGGCAGGAAGCGATCTGAAATATAGCGGTCAGACAGTTTCACTGCCTGTTCGATTGCTTCATCTGTAATTTTGACACGGTGATGCGCTTCATAGCGATCACGCAAACCGTGAAGGATTTTTATAGCATCCTCAGCCGTTGGTTCATCGACCTGAATTGGTTGGAAACGACGCTCCAGTGCCGCATCCTTTTCGATGTACTTGCGATATTCATCCAGCGTAGTAGCACCCACGCACTGTAGCTCGCCACGTGCCAGAGCAGGCTTCAAAATATTGGAGGCATCAATTGCACCCTCTGCTCCACCTGCACCAATCAAGGTGTGCAGCTCATCAATAAACAGGATGATATTTCCGGCTTGGCGAATTTCGTCCATGATTTTTTTCAGACGATCTTCGAACTCACCGCGATATTTGGTTCCCGCGACAACGGTACCCATATCTAATGTCATGACGCGTTTGTCACGAAGTGTCTCCGGAATTTCGTTATTGACGATTTTTTGGGCAAGACCTTCTGCGATTGCGGTTTTCCCTACACCAGGCTCACCAATCAGAACAGGGTTGTTCTTGGTGCGTCTGCTAAGTACTTGGATCACACGCTCAATTTCCTTTTGGCGACCGATGACCGGGTCGAGCCCACCATCACGAGCGATTGCTGTCAGATCCCGAGCTAAACCGTCCAATGTCGGTGTATTTGCCGCTGGATTTCCTCCAGACGGTTGATGAGATGCCATCATTTCTGAGCTTCCCAGAAGCTGAAGAACTTGCTGACGTGCCTTGTTCAGACTAACGCCCAGATTGTTCATGATTCTAGCAGCAATGCCTTCCCCTTCACGGATCAAGCCAAGTAGAATATGTTCAGTACCCACATAGGTGTGACCCAGCTTGCGGGCTTCATCCATAGACAGTTCAATGACCTTTTTGGCGCGAGGTGTATAGTTTGGTGTGTAATTACTACCGGACTGCTCTGTTCCCCGCCCGATTAACGACTCCACTTCGCTCTGGATTTTATCGAGGCCAAGCCCGAGTGATTGCAATGCTTTTGCTGCAATCCCTTCGCCTTCTCGAATGAGTCCCAGTAGCACATGCTCTGTCCCAATATCTTTGTGGCCGAGACGAACCGCCTCTTCCAGTGCAAGTGCCAGTACTTTTTGTGCTCGTTCTGTAAAACGTCCAAACATCATATCGTACACCTCCGTATAACCGTGTTTTTTCTCTATAGATTAACAATTGCGTGTTACCATTCGTACTACTCTTCTTGTGATTCAACTACGCGCAGACGCTCACGAATCAACCGTGCCCTTCTTTCGTCGCGTTGGTCTGGCGTGAGCTTTTGTCCTGCATGATGCTGCAAAAACCCTGGCTGTGTCGTTACCAGCAGTTCGTTTAGAACCAGCGGCGATACATTCGGGATGATACCAAGATCAATACCCAGCCGCACATCAGACAAGCGCTGAGCCGCTTCCTTGGACTCTACCGTACGGGCATACATCAGGATGCCATATGACCGAAAAATGCGATCCTCCAAAGATATACGCGTATGCTCCAGCAAGTACGTACGTGCTACTCGTTCTTGTTCGATGATCTGCCTGGCTACGCCGTATAGGTTGGAAAGGATATCTGACTCAGACATCCCCAGTGTTACCTGATTGGATAACTGAAAAAGATTCCCTAATGCTTCGCTTCCTTCTCCATAAATTCCTCTAACCACCAGACCAACTTGATTAATTGCCTGTAAAATTCTGCTGATCTGCTGGGTCATCACCAGAGCTGGCAGGTGCAGCATCACAGACGCACGTATTCCCGTGCCGACATTCGTTGGACAGCTAGTAAGATAACCCCTACTCTCGTCGAATGCGTAGTTCAAGTTTTTCTCGAAAATGTCGTCTATCTTCGTACCTATGTCCCACGCCTCATTCAAGCGAAAACCGGGTAAAAGTACCTGTATTCGAATGTGGTCCTCTTCATTAACCATGATGCTGACAGACTCATCTTCTCGAAGCAATACAGCGCCTTTGCGTGATTCCTCCGCCAGATGAGGGCTAATCAGATGCTTCTCGACGAGAACGCGTTTTTCTAATGGGTTAATTTGGTCCATATGGACGACCTGGAGCTGATGCTTTTTGCGCATGGCCTGCGAATCGCTTACTTCAGTTACCTTTCTGACGACTTCCTCGCCCTGCGAGTCCGTTGCCAATAACGGAAAAGGGTGCTGGCGCAGGTTACGGGCAATACGCAACCGTGTGCTGATGACAATATCGGAATCAGGACCTTCTCCTTTCATCCAATTGCTCCACGGATTTTGCATAAACTGCTTCTGGGACATAACCAGCTTACCTCCCTTGCTACGATTGGGCCATTTTTTGTTCCAGTGCTCGAATTCGATCACGCATTTCTGCAGCCTTCTCGAACTCTTCACTGGCGACATGACTTTGCAGCGCTTGCTTTAATTGCTCCAGCTCTTTGCGGATCTTCAGTTGACCACCCGTCCGCTCTGGTACTTTTCCACTATGCTGTGTGTTCCCATGAATCCTGCGGAAAAGTGGGTCCAGTCGATCACCCAAAAAGGTGTAGCAATCACTACAGCCGAATCGGCCGCTTTTACTGAACTGAGAATATGTGAGCCCACATGTTTCGCATTGAAGCGGCTTATTCGTCGCTGTTTCGCGTCCATTCTTTTGCATGGGATCGAATTTTAAAAGTCCTGACAGGAGATTATTGATGCTGAAGTTGTGAAAGCCGGTAAAGACGTCGCCTTTTTCCTGAGCACAGTGCTCGCAAATATGGTATTCGGTTTTCTCACCATTGACGATTTTCGTCAAATGCAGTGTCGCCGGTCGTTTTCCGCATTCCTCACAGTTCATTTCATCATACCTCCTAACGCTTGCTTTTAATTACCTCAACAAGATCGCTGCGATCATCTGCTTTAAAATATTTGCCCGCAAACGATCTCGCAATTCAGCTTCTAGAGTTAAAACGCTTCGCGAGGTAGCGATTTTCATTAATGTTGCTTCCCTGATGTTGACTAGACCTTCCTCCAGCAATCTTTCTACGATCGCGTTTCCTACGCTCTGACTGATACTTTCGCCAATCAGTTCTTCCGTTAACAATTCCTGCAAGCGTGCTTTGCTGACAATTTGCACCTTGCGTATTCGAATATACCCGCCGCCTCCGCGTTTACTTTCTACGATATATCCTTTTTGAACAGTAAAACGCGTATTGATGACGTAGTTGATCTGAGACGGCACACATTGAAAATGGTCGGCAAGCTCACTACGCTGAATCTCGATCGATCCATTGGGACTGTTTGTAATGATGCTTTTCAAGTGATGTTCAATGATGTCCGAGATGTTACGCAAGTCATCGCCTCCTATTCCTCTGTGCTTGTTCTTTAAGAGTGTTGTCACCATTGACTTTGACTATCTTTGACGTTAATTATAATGGGTTTATTGCGTGCCCGCAAGTGTCCCTTACACATTCTAGTGTGGGCAAAAGAGGGTCGCTTGAAACAAGGACATCATCAACAAAAAAACCACTCCCTGAGGAATGGTTTATGTTTGTTATTGTGCATTGGTGTCGATTGCTGGCAAATGACTCAGCAGCTGAGAGAAGCTGGTAATGATGACATCGGCACCGTCAAGTTCACCTGGTTTGGCAAAACCAAAGTCGCATCCAATGGTAAATAAGCCATTGGTCTTCCCTGCTTCCACGTCGGAGTGGCGATCGCCTACCATGATTGCCTGCCCGACTTTGTAATCAGACAAAAGTTTTGCAACCAGGTCATTTTTCGTTTGCGTACGGAATCGGCCAGCCGAGTATAGGTCGGTCATCAGCGGCTTTAACCCATATTCGTGACAAATGGCATCGATGTACGCTTCCTGACCATTACTCGCTACAAACAAAGCAAATCCTTTTGCATGCAGATTTTCCAGGGTTGCTTTTACTTCTGGATAAAGCTCGGTCACTCTTTCTTTGATTAACTGGATTTCATTGTCTAATAAGAAAGCGTCTGCTGAGCGAATGGCTTCATCACTCGCACCCGGCAGCAATTTATCCCAAATCTGCTCGATCGTCATTCCCAGTACATGGATCAGTTCACGTTCGTCAGGGGTCTCACCTTGCCATAGCCCTTTTTGACGAAGCTGGTCAAACGTTCGAATAAATGCTGGTGTAGACAGCTTTTCTGTTTGCAGTAACGTGCCATCCATATCAAATAATATGGCGTATGGTACACTCATGGGCTCCTCCATTTTGTCTGGCTAGGCAGCTATTCTACTTCTCCTTGCACCATATTCATGTCTTCCATGATAAACTCGGTAATTCGTTGTGCAGCATCTGGCTTCGAGATTTTTTGCCCCATTCGCCGCATATAGTCGACTTTTGACGGGCTGTGTAATAGTTCATCAATAAAGTAAATCAACTGCTCCGACAGATTGGCATGTACCGCACATCCGTTATTGAGCAAAAAGTGACTGTTCCTCTCTTCCTGTCCAGGCAAAGGGTTATAAATAATCATCGGTACCCGTTTACTCATCACTTCAGCTGATGTGAGTCCACCTGATTTAGTTACAATTAAATCAGCCGTTTCCAAGTACTCGTGGAAATTATTGATGAATTTTAGCGGTACTACCTCGTGGCGATACGTACGGTTCACAACTTTTTTGTACAGCTTATCGTTTGTCCCTGTTAACACAAAGGTTTTCAACGGAATATTAATCTCTTCCAGACCATCTAATACCTTTTCCATCGAACCAAGACCCAATCCGCCGCCTGAAAGAATGATACTTTTTTGTTCAGGAGCAAGACCGAGCTTCTGCCGAATCAGATCTGGTTCCAATGGCAAGCTGAATTTACGCATGATGGGAATCCCCATCGGAATGAATTTTTGATGATCCTGCCGGTACACATCTAACAGGTAATACAACTGTTCATGTCCGATGAAGTAATAATTGATGTGGTGATTAATCCATGAAGGATGGATTGTATAGTCGGTAATGATCGTATAGATCGGTTCCTTCCAATCATTTCTCCCTTTCAGTACGGAGAGCATACAGCTGGCAAATGGATGCGTAGCAATGAAGGCATCAGGCTGTACACTGTTGATCAGCTTTTTTAGTTTGTTTGCCAATAACTTATTCATCAGCACATTCATATCGAAGAAGCGGCTTTTTTCTGTATTATGATAGATTCTGCCCCACATCTTTGGTGACAATCTCAACAGATTCATATAGCTTTCCAGCAAGATCTTGTGAAAAGTGGGGCTAATATATTCCAACGTATCAATGATCATCGATGTGCAACCACTCTCGGCCAAGCTTTCTTGCATGGCCCGCGCTGCCTGGTTGTGACCGTTACCGATGGAAGCGGAAAAGATTAGAATTTTTTTCATGAACGATTCTCCTTCATAACCTCGCCTACTCCAACGCCTGGATCAGGTACCTTCTCATGTTAGTCTACCCCAAGACCCGTCTGCAAGAGGGAACTTGTCGGTCGTTCGGCCTAACTTATCGACAAAATAATTGCGAGTTTGACTTTTTAGCTGTAAAAACGAAAAACCTCCTTACCCATTCTGGGGTAAAGAGGCTGGTTTCATTCCCTGAAAACTGAATACGCATGATTGCTAAGTGTGTGGATAAGTCCTCGACCGATTAGTATTCGTCAGCTCCACGCGTTACC
>NZ_JBFEFW010000030.1:0-67012 GCF_047229145.1 Brevibacillus jepli | reverse complement strand
CCGAAGCTTTTCTTCCTTTTCGCCGGGCAAAAAACCGATGTCTTTTCCAAGCGGAACGATAGGTCTTGCCACTAACAACTTTTTGTATTTTTGCTGGTCCTCGATTTGCAGCAGGCCCGCTGCTAATGCCAGCAAAGTTTTTCCTGTTCCGGCCTTTCCGGTCATGGTTACTAATGGGATATCATCTCTTAGCAGCAATTCGGTTGCCATCCGCTGCTGCACGTTACGGGCTCGGATGCCCCAAATCGGATCATCATCTGACACGAGCATTTCTAACATTTTTCCGTCCGGGTCGACTTTCCCAATCGCCGAAATAGATGGGTTACATTCGTCCTTCAGCACTAAAAATTGATGAGGGTAAAAGCGATAGCGTGGAAAACAAGCGGCCAATTGCAGCTTTCTCGTCGCGTAGTATGACTTAATGATTTCGGACGCTACCATCATCTTTTGATATCCGGGGTAAATACTGGAGAACTCCCCCACGACTCGATCTGAAAGAAAATCCTCTGCGGAAATATTCAATGCATCAGCCTTGACTCTCATGAGAGCATCCTTACTTACCAATATGACGGGTCTTGGCTGTGGAGTTAAATTTTCCTCCTCCTGTAAGTTTAGTGCGACCGCCAAAATGCGGTTGTCGTTCGTCATGTCCGTGAACTGTTTCTGTAATTGCTGGAGTGAGGAGTGGTTCAATTCCACCCGAAACAGCCCACCGGTTTCCAGGGTAATACCAGTGTGCAAATGACCCAGCTCACGAAAACTGTCAAAGAGCCGAGATACGTACCGAGCATTGCGGCCAATTTCATCCATGTACCGCTTTTTGGAATCGATTTCTTCCAATACGACAGCCGGTATGACAATTTCGTTGTCAGCGAAAGAAAACATCGCCCTTGGATCTTGCAGGAGTACGTTGGTGTCCAGTACGTAGATTTTCTTCAAAATCTCGCCTCGTTCTATCTTTGCTACAAGCTATGACCACGAGATTGATAGCCTGTGACTATCCGAAAGCACAGCAAAAAAGCCGACCTTACCCTAAATCGGGAAGATCGGCTCTTCTATTCGTGATTAAGCGTTCACTTTGCTTTTTGCAACTGCAGCCAGTTCGTTGAACGCTGCTTTGTCGTTAACAGCCAAGTCAGCCAGCATTTTGCGGTTAACTTCGATGCCAGCAACTTTCAGGCCATGCATCAGACGGCTGTAGGACAGACCGTTCATGCGAGCTTGCGCGTTGATACGAGTGATCCACAGTTTGCGGAAATCACGTTTCTTTTGACGACGGTCGCGGTATGCATACAGCAGGGATTTCATTACCTGCGCATTAGCGGATTTAAACAGGCGATGTTTGGAACCGAAGTATCCTTTCGCCAGCTTCAGGATTTTCTTATGACGACGGCGTGTAACAATGCCACCTTTTACTCTTGGCATACTAAACTCCTCCTGGTCTTTCCAGCATGGCGGCCTACTGCTAGGCGCTTAGGGAGCTCATGCTGCGTAATGGTGTGTAATAGAGAAAAACTTACAGGTAAGTGAGCATTTGCTCAATACGTTTTTGATCGCCTTTGGAAACGAGTGCAGCTTTACGCAGGTGGCGTTTTGCTTTTGTCGTTTTGTTAGCGAACAAGTGGCTACCAAATGCGCGGTCGCGCTTCAATTGGCCGCTTCCAGTCTTTTTGAAACGTTTCGCAGCAGCCTTGTTGGTTTTCATTTTAGGCATCTGAAAAATCCTCCTGTCTAAACTACTATCTTACTTTTCCGCTTTCGGAGCCAGAATCATGATCATGCTGCGACCCTCGATCTTCGGCTTGCGCTCAGGCGCAGCGAGATCTTCACACTGGGCAGCTACACGTTCCATAACGCCTAGTCCAATTTCGGAGTGGGTGATTTCACGTCCACGGAAACGGATCGAACACTTCACCTTGTGATGATCCTCCAAGAACTTACGGACGTTGCGAAGCTTTGTTTGAAAATCGTGTTCCTCGATGTTAGAAGAAAAACGCACTTCTTTCAGCTCGATGATCTTCTGGTTTTTACGTGCTTCTTTTTCCTTTTTCGCCTGCTCGTACTTGAACTTTCCATAGTCCATAATACGGCATACAGGCGGCTTGGCTGTAGGAGCAACGTTTACCAGATCCAATTCAGCTTCCTGGGCAATGCGCAACGCTTCCCTAAAAGGTACGACTCCCAATTGGCTCCCGTCAGCACCGATTAAACGGACTTCACGGGCACGGATCGCTTCGTTAATTAACATTTGATCCTTGCTAATACTTGCCACCCCCGTCAATTTCGAGAAGGAACAAAAATGTGCGAACGCAATTTGCGCCCGCACATATCTCACCTAAGCAATTTCATTAGATCCGAGGATCTTTGCGTAAGAGTTACCTGTCAACAGTCGTATACGACGTCGACCCAGGTGAGAAGCTGGGCGCCTCTGCTTGTTCTCGAAGTATGAAGTGTTTATACACGCAACTTATATTACAAGGTAGCTAGGTTTTTGTCAAGCCTTCTACCAATTTAGCCGCCGATGTGGGACATCTCCACTTTTTCGCGCTTGGCGAGTCCAGGCGTTTCGCTTAGCCGTTCCTCGGAGTAGCGCACGTCACGCCGTTCCCAAATCGTTCGTATCAACTCGCGAATCTCCTCATCCGTGCGACCATCGCGTAATGGCTCTCGCAAATCATCCCCTGATGAAGCGAACAGACAGTTGTACATTTTCCCTTCTGCCGACAAGCGAGCACGCGTACAAGTGGAACAAAAAGCTTGCGTCACTGATGAGATCAACCCGATCTCTTGGTCCCCTTCCTCATAGCGATAGCGAGAAGCCACCTCTCCATAGTAATTCGCTTCAGTCGCTACCAACGGCATCTCCTCATGGATCATGCGCACAATTTCACTGGACGGCACAACCTGATCCAGCTTCCAGCCGTTACTGTTTCCCACATCCATGAATTCGATAAAACGAAGGGTATGTCCTTGCTCACGGAAGTACCGTGCCATCGGCAAAATATCTTGCTCATTGACTCCCCGCTGTACGACCATGTTGATCTTGATCGATAGTCCGGCATCCGCAGCAACACGAATCCCTTCTAAGACAGTATCCACCTGATAACCTCTGCCATTCAAAAGTCCAAAACGCTCATTATCCAAGCTGTCCAAGCTGATCGTGACCCGATCCAGACCCGCTTCTTTTAGGGCATGAGCATGACGGGACAAGAGAGAACCGTTTGTCGTCATCGCAATATCTTGAACGCCTTCTACTTGGCGTATCATTCGAATCAGTTCAGGTAAATTTCTGCGCATCAAAGGCTCACCGCCAGTGATGCGAATTTTCCCAACCCCAAGCGAAGTAAAGATATGAGTCAATCGGGTGATTTCCTCAAAAGTCAGCAGCTTACTTTGCGGCAAAAACTCAAAATCTGGTCCAAAAATTTCGGCAGGCATGCAATAACGGCAACGAAAATTACATTTATCGGTGACGGATATTCGCAGATCTCGGAGAGGCCGATTCCGTAAATCAAGCACTTGCTCTGGCATTGGTGTTCACTCTCCTCATTTTTACGCAGTGTCGTCCATCTACAATATGACAGCTTCTCTACTTTTTCCACATGGAATTGACGACTCCCTGTTCAAAACGTGTTGGTTCTAGAGTACCATATCTGGACTCCGGGCGGAGGATTTTACCTGCACTTTGCTCTTCCAAAATGAAAAAAGAGCCACCCCAGTTGCTCTCGGGGCAGCTCCACCTGTTGTTTGTACTAACAGTTTTCTTACTTCATTTCATTGATTTCAGCGCGGATTTTTTCCACAAACGCATCCACAGTCATCGCGCCTTCATCACCGACTCCACGTCTGCGAACAGACAATGTACCATCCGTCATCTCTTTTTCACCGATGACCAGCATGTACGGAATTTTTTCCACTTGAGCTTCACGGATTTTGTAGCCGATTTTCTCATTGCGGCCATCCAGCTCTACACGAATGCCAGCTTGTTGCAGTTTTTCTTTTACTTGCTCTGCGTAAGGCATGTGTACTTCGCTGATGTTCATGATGCGCGCCTGAATTGGAGTCAGCCAAATCGGGAATGCCCCTGCGTAGTGCTCGATCAGGATACCGATGAAGCGCTCCATGGAGCCGTACATCGCACGGTGCAAGACAACTGGACGATGCTTCTCGTTATCTTGACCCACGTAAGTCAGGTCGAATTTCTCTGGCATCTGGAAGTCAAGCTGGATCGTTCCGCATTGGTGACGGCGTTTCAGTGCATCGGTAATTTGGAAGTCGATCTTCGGTCCGTAGAACGCACCGTCGCCTTCTTTGACTTCATATGGCATATCGAGCTCTTCCAGTACTGTTTTCAGAGAGCTTTCTGCTGCTTCCCACAGCTCATCAGAGCCCATGGAATCCTCCGGACGAGTGGACAGAGCCACACTGTATTCGAAGCCAAACACCTTGTAGATGCTGTCAATCAAAGTGATCATGCCTTTGATTTCACTCGCGATCTGATCAGGACGGACAAATACGTGTGCGTCATCCTGGCAGAAGGTGCGCACCCGCAGCATTCCGTTCAAAGCCCCGGAGTACTCATGGCGGTGAACTTGCCCGAACTCGGAGTAACGGATCGGCAGGTCGCGGTAGGAATGCATCTCGTTTTTATAGATCAGCATGTGTCCTGGGCAGTTCATTGGCTTCAACGCATAAGTCGCGTTGTCTACTTCAGAGAAGTACATGTTCTCTTTGTAGTGATCCCAGTGACCGGATTCTTTCCAGAGACGCTCGTTCATGAGGAACGGAGAGCGAACTTCTGTGTATTGTGCCAATTGTTGCAGACGGCGGGAGAACTGCTCCAGCTCGTTGCGAACAGTGAAGCCTTTTGGCAGGTAGAAAGGCATACCTGGTGCTTCTTCCGAGAACATGAACAGTCCCAGTTCTTTACCCAATTTGCGGTGATCGCGCTTTTTCGCTTCTTCGATGAAGTGCAGATATTCATCCATGTCTGCTTTTTTCGGCCAAGCTGTACCGTATACGCGTTGCAGAACTTGGTTTTCTGCTTTTCCGCGCCAGTATGCACCTGCCACGCTCATCAGCTTGAACGCTTTGATGAAACCAGTGGATGGCAAGTGCGGCCCACGACAGAGGTCGAAAAATTCGCCTTGCTCATACAGCGTGATAGTCGCGTCCTCTGGCAGGTCGCGAATCAGCTCCAGCTTCAGGTGATCATTCAGTTCTTGGAAAATCGCAGTTGCTTCTTCGCGGCTTACTACTTTGCGGCGAATCGGCAGGTCTTCCTTCACGATTTTTTCCATTTCTGCTTCGATTTTGCCCAGATCATCTGGAGACAAGGAAACAGGAATGTCCATATCGTAGTAGAAGCCGTCTTCAATCACAGGACCGATTCCGAACTTCACTTCCGTGCCGTAAATACGCTTTACAGCTTGAGCGAGCAAGTGAGCGGTACTATGGCGGTATACTTCCAACCCGTCAGCAGAATCGAGGGTGACGATTTCAATCGCTGCATCATCTTCCAAAGCTGTGTACAGATCCACAACCTTGCCGTCTTTTTTACCAGCTACTGCCTTTTTCTTCAGGCTAGAGCTAATGGAGCCTGCGATGTCTTCGATGGTAATCCCAGCGTCGTATTGACGAACGGCTCCATCTGGGAAAGTAACATTAATTTGTGCCACTGAGGATTCTTCCTTCCTGTATCTGGTTTTGTTAGAGAAAATAAAAAAACACTCATCCCAAAAAAGGGACGAGTGTGTTCTCGCGGTACCACCCTACTTCAAGTCTGTTTACAATCAAACAGACTCCTCATTCCAATGTAACGGCATCTAACCGGCATACCGATAGTGAAAGCAAAATGCTTCGTTCCCGGCAGCTACTCGAAGGTGGTAGATCCATATGAGATGCGCAGCGAGCTTCCAGCCGTGACTCGCCTCTCTAGAGCGTTCTCGATATCGTCCATGTCCTTCTCATCGTATTTATAAGCGCTGTAAAGTTGTTGTTGCTATTATAGTTTAGACGGATTATTCCCGTCAAGTACACGTCGCTCAGACAGACAAAGGGAACAAGCGTGACATGTAATAAGCCTGCTGTCAAAAATGCTGCGGATGGTCTGAGCGAGGCCCGGCTTTTCTGAAGCCATGTGGAGCACGATGCTCTCAGGAGCCAGTGTAACCAATGCACTAACCAAATAATCCTCGTCCCTGCATTTTTGTTCGTCCATACTCAGAACCGTATCCAGCTGCTCAAGCCAGAGACGATCCCCTTTTTTATCATAAAGATGGAAAGGTTTGTCCACACTAGGAACGACATGAACCACTTCCTGCTTGGTTTCCTGTACCGCGATGAAATAGCGCAGGAGCTCTACAAACTCTTGGTATTGCTTGTCTTCCAGGTATTCATCAATGCCAGTTTCCACGAGCTCGAACAGCTCATTCCAATGCTCCTGCAGCCGAAAACGAACAAAGCCCAAGACGTTGATCGTTCTCTCCATTTCCAAATAGGTAAAAGTTTTGCGATATACATTGGCCTTGCGCGTTGTAGCCGTCAACAGCTCTCGACCATCAAGCTCGACTTCCTGACACACTCGTTGAATATAAGGAAAAATCTCAGCCCATTCTGTTTCCATCTGTTCTGCAGCAAGTAAATCGGCGGCCATTTCCTCCATAATGATTGGTTCCTTCACCTGAATGACCCATTCGGCTAATGTAAGAGCAACGAAGGCTCTCGCCCACTCTATCGTCTGCGCATCATACTCAGTCTCGCACCAGCTTTGAAAGTAGAACAAGATGTACCCATTCTCTTCTTGCTCCCTGTATGTAATGCGCACCGGTGTAGTGTTGACCCGCTCCGTCATCTCATTTACGATAGCACGATACGTGTCACAATGCTCAGGGACATTCTCCAGCAATACGCGAAACGTCTGCATAACCATCCCCCCAACCGCCATTGTAGTTACAGTATATGTCCCGTCAGGAGCGATATACTTTTAAACGGTTGGAAACTCAGGGAAGGTTGCAGGTAAAAAATACCTGGCCCAAAAATCAAAAAACGCCTCCCTGCCGATCTCCTTTTATCCAGGAGTGTTGCAGAGAGGCGTTTATCAGCTGATCAGTTTTGCATCACAAAATCACGTTCTGCCATCTCGCCGTCTTTGAAAACGTGCAGGATGTCATACTGCGTGTTGCGTTGAGCAGGGATTTTGCCTGCGCCACGGATGAGCTCCAAAATTTGGTTCGTATTGACCTTGTACGTACATGCCGCTGCGGAAACAACGTTTTCTTCCATCATCGTTTGACCGAAATCGTTCGCCCCATAGGAGAGGGAGAGCTGGCCGTAATGTGGGCCCATTGTCACCCAGGAGGATTGGAAGTTTTTGATATTATCCAGCATGAGGCGGCTGATTGCCAGTGTTTTCAAGTATTCCTCTGGCGTGTTGTTTACTGCCTTCATATTCGTATTATCCGGCTGGAACGTCCAGACGATGAACGCTTTGAATCCGCCTGTTTCGTCTTGGGCATCACGAATGCGCAGAAGAGATAGTACGCGCTCCTCCATTTCTTCTCCGAAACCGATGACCATGGTAGCCGTTCCTGGCAAGCCTGCACGGTGTGCGGCTTTTTGCGTATCAATCCAGTCTGTCCAAGAACCCTTCAATCGGGAAATCTTCCGACGTGTACGATCATCAAGGATTTCTCCGCCCGCTCCCGGCAAGGAATCAAGACCCGCTGCTTTCAGCTCTTTGAGTACTTCTTCGACTGACATGTTGGAAACTTCCGCGATTTTCATTACTTCTGCAACAGACAGAGAGTGCATGGTAATGTGCGGGAAGCGTTCCTTGATCGCACGCAAGAGGTCGGTGTAATAATCCAGTTTCAAATCAGGATTCGTGCCGCCTTGCATCAAGATCTCTGTACCGCCTACGTCAACGGTCTCCTGAATTTTTTGGAAAATCGTCTCTCTGGGAAGAACGTAGCCTTCGGAGTTGCCAGGAGCACGATAAAAGGCACAAAAACGGCAATACGTGTCACATACATTCGTGTAATTGACATTGCGACTAATGACAAAAGTCGCAATCGGATCTGGATGATGCTTTTGCATGACCAGATTGGCATAATGTCCGATCTTCTCAATTTCATTGCTCGCAAACAAAGCCAAACCGTCTTCAAGACCCAATCGCTCGCCTGCGAGTGCACGTTCCAATATAGAATCGATCATAAGGATCACTCCTTGTACCATACGTAAATTCCATCCCACATGATATCACAATACCGGGACATCGGCTATAGCCCGAGGTGCCGACAGATCAATC
The DNA here is from genome assembly GCF_047229145.1 of Brevibacillus jepli. Taxonomy (NCBI): domain Bacteria; kingdom Bacillati; phylum Bacillota; class Bacilli; order Caryophanales; family Paenibacillaceae; genus Brevibacillus; species Brevibacillus jepli. Next base: position 58,704 of record NZ_JBFEFW010000030.1, on the reverse strand, counting down.
GCTACATGCGAAAAAACCCTGTACATGACAGGGTTTGGCTTCGCAAATATTCTTTTTATTCTTCATAGCCGATTTGTTCGTAAACTTCTGGCTCCCAGTAAATCACAGTTTGCGCCAGCGGCAAATTCGTTTCGCGCGCTCCGTTTGGTTGCCCATTGAAATAAATAATTTCCGTTACGGATACTCGATCACCACGTACGTCAATTTCCCCTGATAACTGCAGGTCAGTCCCGTTTGGCGCATAGAAAACGACTTTTCCCGAACCCAATGTTTTCATTGGTTCCTCCCATGATGTTTGTCCTGTTTCTCTTCATTCTAGTGGATAATCTTTCCTAGCGTCAATGAAAAACAAGGACTTAATGACCACGTTTCGCTTGCCACGAACGGTCATTGTTTGGACAAAGAGGCATATGTTAGCTACAAGAACTGAATTTTTCATAAGGAGACGCTCATGCTCGAACAAATCACGCAGCTTTTTATGCAATATGGGATGTGGGGACTCGTTGCCATGGCATTTTTGGACTCGTTTATTAGTCCGATTCCTCCGTTTTTTATGCAAATTGCGATGAGTTTGCTCGATCCGGGCTCAGCGCTTCAGTTTGCGACTGTAGCTTTTACTGCTTCCGTTCTCGGCGCTCCCATCGGATATTTGTTGGGGAGATGGCTGGGAAAACCACTTTTGCACAAGATTCTCCCTGAAAAATGGGTTGTCGTAGCGACGGAAAAATTCGCAAAAAACGGGGACGCTGCGGTACTGATCGGAGCTTTTACCCCCATTCCTTTCAAGGTATTCACTGTGCTTAGTGGCGTATTCAATTACTCGCTGACCAAGCTTATGTTTTACGCGATCATCGGGCGGGGATTGAAGTTTTATTTGATTGGCACCTTGTTTTATTTATATGGAAAACACGCAAAGGCTCTGATCGATGAATACTTTGAGATCACTCTACTGGCGGTCGCAACATTGGTTGCCGCGATCTGGTTTATTTGGAACATGCGCCGCAAGCGGTATGCGTAAGAAGCAAAAGCGCCCAAGACACTTCAACAAGTGGTCTTTAGGCGCTTTTTGATTATCGGGTCGGAACAATAGCGGAATGTCGGGCCAACTCTTCCACACTGACAGGCTGATACTCCACCAGCTGGGCAAAAAACTGGACATCCAGCAAAGAATCAGCTTGAATTCCCCGCTTTGCTGGTGGATGGAAATGCTTCTCGGCATACAGCTTTGCCAAAATGTATTTGCGCGCATTTCCTTCACGTGTAACCTGATCCTCTGCCTCACTGACGATGCACGATAAGGTGTACAAATCTACCATATGGTCCGCGAGCGCTTTTAATTTGTACGTCAAATAATCGTGGGTCTGTTGCATGAGATAAGCGATATTTTCTTCCAGGGTGGCCAGCTCTGACCGAATCAAATCGGCGTGTGGCTGTGAAAAATTATGCTTCCAGCCAGCTATGCGCTCGCGCAGCATTCTGCTAAACACTACGTGGCTGTTTTCTTTTTGCATCACACGCAATATATCGAGGGCAAGAATATTCGAGGTGCCTTCCCACACCGTCAAAACTTGTGCGTCACGCAACAGCCGTGGCGTCACGTATTCCTCGATAAAACCGTTACCGCCATGGATTTCAATCGCCGTATGGGTTGATTCGACCGCTTCCTCCCCTGTACGGTATTTCAGCAACGGAATCAGCAAACGAGCCAGTGCAACGTCCTCTTTACTCACAGGATTGGCCTGCAGGCGATCATAGACAGCAATCATATCAAACACCGCACCCGTGCTGACCTCCGTATCCAACAAGAGGCTGACCAGCATTTCTTTTACCATCGGATAGTGATCGATTGTATTCCCGAATGCACGGCGTTCTTGCGCATAATACTTCGCTTCATAAAAAGCTCGGCGCATGATCCCAATGGAAGCAATTGCGTTGCAAATCCGTGACAGGTTAAGGGCTTCCGCCATATATTTGAAGCCATTCTGCGGATCACCGATCAAATAGCCCTCTGCCCCGTTCAACAAGATCTCTGCGGATGGTACGGCGTTGACCCCCAGCTTATCCTTCAGTCGGCGGACCTGGATGCTGTTACGCTCATTGTCTGGCTTGATCCATGGGACCAAAAACAGGCCAAGCCCTTTGGTTCCAGGTTTCCCCTCATCCATTCTCGCCAATACAGTCGCAACCATCGCTCCCGCATTGCTGGCAAAAAACTTTTCGCCCGTCAATCGATACACACCCGGACGACCTGCTACAGGCTCCGCTACTGTCCGATTCGCTCCAACATCTGAACCGCCCTGTCTCTCCGTCAGCCAAGTGGCTCCCTCATACAAGCGCGTGCGGAGCCCTGTGAGATACTGTTCCTTCTGTTCATCACTGCCATACCTGTCGATCAAATAAGCGGCTGACATCGACAAGGTAACGGGACAATAGAAGCCAGGCTCAGACTGACTGACGAGATAACCCATGAAAAAAGAATAGCTATACGGGGCTTTTCTCCCCAATTCAGGTATGTCTTGGTACAAGTAGCTGACGATGCCCGCTCCGTAAACCTCCGCTACGGTTTCCTGGTAGCCTTCGTTCGTAATGATCTCGGATACATCCTCGCCCAGCCGATTGTACTTGCGCAATCTCGGCTTGCCTTCTCTGTCTGTGTAGGCTGCACGCTCGTCGATCGGACCTGCCGTCTGCGCCCCGAGCCAGCTTAACTGCTGTTTCGCCCATTCCTGCATGGAAGCAGGAAGATAACGCTCCAGCAAATAATGAATGTTGGGGTCTGACTCGAAAAAGTTTTGGGTATGCGGCGCTCGCGGATGCGGGATGTTATCGCTGTATGAGCGCTGATCAATCCTTGTTTGCAGATCGCTCATCGTTGCTCCACTTCCTTCTGGGAGCTGACATCACGCAATACATGCTTCAAGACTTTTCCGCTTGTGTTACGGGGCAGGGCAGGCACGATATTCACCTGTCTAGGGAGCTTGTATTCGGCGAGGTGGCCGCGCAAAAAGCCCTTGATGTCCTCTAGCCAATCAGCATTGGCATCAACTTCTGGTTTCAGTACCAGATAAGCGGTAACCGTTTCGCCCCACTCTGGATGTGGCAGCCCTACAACTGCTACCTCAGCAATCGCTGGATGACGCTCTATCAGCTGCTCGATTTCCTTGGGATAAACGTTCACCCCTCCTGTAATCATCACGTCTTTTTTGCGGTCAATCATCCACAAAAAGCCATCCTCATCTATTCGGGCGATGTCACCAGTGTACACCCAACCGTCACGGATGGTTTCTGCGGTTGCCTCAGGATTGTTGTAGTAGCCTTTCATCGTCCCATCCCCACGCAAGCGGATTTCGCCCACTTCGCCAATGGCGCAGCACTCTCCTTGCTCGTTAACGACTTCCACTTCAACGAACAAGACACCGCGATTGCCGATACTGCCGATTTTGTCGGGATGCTCCCGGTGCAAGAGGCACATCCCCGTCGGCCCCGCCTCCGTCAAGCCGTAGACGCACGCCAGCTTGTCACGACCATAAGCTCCTTCCATGATCGAAGCCATCTCTTTTGACAACGGTGCTCCTCCATACATCCAGTATTCGATGGAAGACAAATCGTACGAGGCGAACTCCGGATGCTTCATCGTCAGCAAATACGCGACCGGCGCTCCGAAGAAGTGCGTAATCCGATGCGTTTGTACCAAATCCAGGAGAAGCTGCGGAGAAAATGTAAGGGCCATGACCTGCGTCGAGCCTAGCATCAGCCCTGCAATAAAAAAGAGATGGAGCGGAGCCGAATGACTCAGCGGCATCAAATGCAAAATTCGTGATCGATGTGACATCGACAGTTCAATCGACATCATTTTGGCTACAGTCAATAAATTTCTATGTGTATAGAGCACCCCTTTTGGGCGTCCAGTCGTACCGGATGTATATAAGATGCTGACCTCGCTATCTTCGTTCAGACTGGTCAAATACGCCCCAAAAGAAAGCGCATACATTTTATCTGAAGACACTTCTTGTGAATCCCAATCTGCTGTTCCATGCCACTTCCCTTGACTTGCTCCCGTTTTGATGGCGACAAGCTGTGGAGCATCAATGATCCATTCATTTACGATATGGACGAGGGCATCATGAACGAGAATGGCCTTTGCTCCGGCATGTTCACATATATGTCGTACTTCTTCTTGTGTTGAGCGTGCATTAATCGGTACGACGAGGGCTCCACTGCGAATGACAGCAACGTAAAAAAGCGCAAACTCCGGGCAATTCGGCATCAGCATGACGACCCGATCACCTTGCTCAATGCCAAGGTCTTGCAACTGGCATGCCCATTGCGTTGAAATCGTATCCCACTGAGAAAAGCTGACCTGTATATCCCCGGCAACAAGAGCAGGCTTGTCAGGGTATTTCCTTCCGTTTGCTGCGAGCAGAGCTGATACGTTCATCGTTTCTCCTCCTCATTTTCTTCAAGCAATTTTTGTTCAAATTTTTGCTTGTAGACGAGAATGTCTTTTCTCAGTTGTCGGAGTTCCATGATTTTCTCGTCGATTTCAGCCAGCTTTTGGTTCCCGTATTCGATCGTTCGCAATAGCTGCGCACGACCTGTACGATCACAGCCAAACAGCTCAATCATCTCGCGAATCTGATCCAACGAAAATCCGAATCGCTTCCCTCGCAGAATAAGTCGCAGCCTGGCACGATCCTTACGGCCGTAGTGCCTGGTCCCCTTCTCTGTCCGACTGGGAACTATCAAGCCGAGCTCTTCGTAGTACCGAATCGTTCTGGTGCTGATATCCAATTGTTGAGCAAGATCAGAGATGGACCACATGTCCAGCACCCCTTACAACCTTTTGTAAAATTCCAAATTTACTGAACAAAATAATTGTAACTGCCGTTTACGTCAACGTCAATCAGATGAAAAATTTATCGGGTCAATCACCATTCTACTATTCGCCCATATATTGATATTGTGATTTTGGGGAAGGAGGTGAAGCAATGGCCGTCATCAAAGCAAATTCTAACGATGTCGATATGCTTGCCAGACTGATTCGGGCCGAGGCTGAGGGTGAAGGTGAGCTAGGCATGCTGATGGTTGGCAATGTTGGGGTCAATCGGATTTTGGGCAACTGTCTTGACTTTAAAAACATTCGTAGCATGCGTGACATGGTCTATCAATCCCCGGGAGGATTCGAAGCGATCCAGAAGCCGTATTTCTATCAACGGGCCAGGGAAAAGGACAGACGACTGGCACAACGCGCAATCAATGGTGAGAAAACCCGACCTGCGAGCAACGCATTGTGGTTCTACCGTCCTACTGGAAACTGTCCTGCTACCTGGTGGGATCAACAAAACTCAGGTCGATATAAGGCACACTGCTTCTTCATTCCAACACGTGCAGATTGTCCACGCGTCTATTAGAAGGACTAGATAGATAAAGGAGCGAGTTCATCATGAGTCAACAAATGCCTTACACGGGTTACCCTCAACAACAATACGGCTATGACATGTACCCATCCGCACAGTATCCATACGGCATGCCCCAACAACAGCAGCAACAGCAGATGATTCAGCAGCAGCAGCCTCAACTGGTGCCCATGCAGCCAAGTGGAGCCTGGATTCCGGGAACGCCCATTACTCCTGGGCAAGTGATGGAAGAGTCGTACATCGAAAACATCCTTCGCCTGAATCGTGGCAAAGTCATTACGGTGTACCAAACGTTTGAAAACAACAGCCAATGGAACGCCAAAATCTTCCGTGGCGTCCTCGAAACAGCAGGTCGAGATCACATCATTCTTAGCGATCCACAAACCGGCAAACGCTATTTGCTCCTCATGGTCAACACAGATTACATCACAGCAGATGAAGAGCTGAACTACATCGCGCCGCAGCTTCCAACAGGAGTTCGATGAAATAACCTCTTGCACAAAAAGACAGTTTCCTTCGGCTATCCCCGAGGAGAACTGTCTTTTTGACGTATAAACAATTCCATGCTATTAATGAGGTAGAAACGCGACTGCTATGCAAAGGATGAGGTAGAGTGGCATTTGGTATTACACGAGACGAATTAAACCGCTGGAAGCAAGCTGTTAGTCGAGGCGAACTGGCATTTCTCACCCACTATTGGCTGGACCCCCGGTTTCCTGGAATCAAAACCGTTACAAAAGTAGGATGTGCCAATTATTCGTTACTGACAGACTGGTGCCTTGCCAACGGACTCAATCCTGTCTACATTCATAACCGTGCACCCTTCCCGCACTTTGATTTACTTGGCGAAAAACAAATTCAGATTTTGCAAAAGGAAGGCTTGTGGGATCACCTGGAGCGCTTCCGCATGCTGGATGATGGACGAGACTAGGACGGATCTTTTTGTACGTGATAGCCTCGATCACCATATGGCGCCAGCTTTTTCATCCATTTATCTTCGAGCTTTTCCAGTGCATCCTTCACATCAAAATACGGATGGTCTTTCTTCTCAACCTTCTCTAGTACTTCGAATTCGAAAGCGTCTGCCCCATACTTATCCCAGTCTTTTTGCAGTTCCCGATTCGTGTGAGAGCCTTGTTGAAGCATAAACTTTCTACCGTTGATCGTTTTTAGGTTATTCGTGCTGGCGATAAAAACTTTGTCATTTTGCTTGTTTTTAATTTGATAGACGCCAGCATCGACTTCTAATTCCTTGTACATCTGCTTGAGCTCTTGTTTGCGATTCATCTGTTGCTCCTCCCGTTCCTCTCCTTCGTTTGCCACGGCAATCCGCCAATATTGACTGCCGTCAGCCTGTCTGTCCATCAAGCCAAAATCGACTAAATATCTCCGCAAGGTCACGTAATCGTCGTAGAGACCTTCTAACATTTCATTTACTTCCGGCTCAGTGTAGAAACGCCCAAGCTCAAACTTTTTGGAAATCTCTTCGAGCAAGATGAGCTTATGCTTTTGTTTGCGCGGGAAGCGCTCCAATCGGCCCGATAATCCATTCGGCAAAAATCTCGTGACGATCGCTGCATACTCTGCGGCATCCCCATCTTTTACGGAGTTCTTTTGCTTGCCTGATTTGGCATCGCCTGCCTGTGCGGACGATTGGTTTTTGTCCGCTTCATGCAACAGCTCCATCATGACGAGGAACACCTTAGCCTGACGCTCTTTTTCCTTTAGGGCAAAGCGGTGATTACGAATCGTCGATGCACTTCCGATTCCCATTTCTTTCTGAACCTCAGCGTCTGTTTTGCCTTGGTAGAAGAGGCGAAGCAAGCTAATTTGATGATCAGACAAGCCCGTTAATCGTTTATCAAGCTGGCTCAGGTGAGTAAAGACGGAACCGTGTGCTACCTCGATATGATGGCGCATAAAGCGAGACGCCTCATACAGTGCTCCCTCCACCGGATAAATAATCCCTTTCTCCACCTGCTCTCCACAGAGCAAGCACATCACATGCTCCTCTTGTTCCATGTATCCTTGCTTCCACTCCTGCAGGGACGCGCTCCAAAATGCTTCATGAAGACCCATCTATAAACACAACCTTTGTTCGTTTGTTTTATTATAGATAATTTATCATTACGTTTGTTATATGTCAAACAAAAAAGCTCCCTGTTGTATATTCGCACAACAGAAAGCTATTTTGTCTACGCTTCACTAGCACGCATGGTAAGGCTCGCCTGTGCCAGCTCTTTTAAAAATGCCAAACGATCACCTTTGTAGAAACGCCCTTCTGTCGCTGCCCGTTTTTGCCGGTAGCGGATCGCCAGGCGGTTTACCAAACGATTGATCTCCAGATGTTGTTCCTCTTCCATCGTAAAGCGTACAGCATACTCGTAAAAATCCGTTTCCCACGGAATCGTACGGACGACGTGGCCGTACATTTTAAGATCCTGTCCACACAATTCCGTCGCAAACTGCAGTACGAGCTGGTCATTTGCAGGCATTTTCAAATGAGAGAGAAACCGAAGTCCTCCAGCTCCAATATCCTCGATCAAGACCTGTGTACTCCCAATCTCCATGGTTTTCCCTTTGACCAGCACAATGGTCATGTCTGCACAGAGGGCGTATTCTAATCGTAAGCGGAAAAATTCACGTTGATGACCCTCTGATCCACCTGCCATTGTTTTCACCTTCCTTCGAATAATGGATGCTACGCAAAAGAAAGAGCGCCTGGATGCTTGGCGCCTTTCTTTTTTATTTTTTGGGTTTTCGGTATCGCATCTCCTTCTCTTTTACCTGAAAGCGATTCCACAATTCTCTCTCGTCATGCGTAATGGAATCATGCTTTTCTAGCCGGAAGAGGAGTTTCACGACAACCCAAACAACTAAAAGAAACGCAAAAAAGATAACCAGCGTAAGAAAGATCATAAACCTACCTCCTCCCATTTACTAACAACATATGGGAGGAAGCAAAATAAGATAACCAAATGTGTCAAAAACGTGACAACCTCATTTTTTAGAAGGTCGTCACACTTCGCGGCTTCTCTGGAACAGCAAACAACTTATCCAAAAGCGGAAGCTTCTCTGGGACATCCAGTTGCAGCTGGCCGTATTGATACAGCTTGCGGGCAGTTACTACTCCCATCACGAGTGAAGAAAAATCGGAAATGTCCAGCTGCATCGAAACGTCGACCGCAGCTTCTTCCGCTATTTCAGGACGTCCATCGACAAACTTGATGAGCCACGTTCCTTCATTCTCAGGCAGGAACGAATCGCGGATCGACAGCTTCACATTCATCGTTTCCGAACCAAAGCGGTGGTGAGAAAGCTGGCGGAAAAACCCTGGCACATCAATTATCCGATACATTAGTCCCACACCAGATACATGGCTCTCGTGATAAATGCTCCACAAGAGCGCATCCGATCCATTACCCGGATCAGAGAGCAACAAGTGAAAATCTTCGTCCGGCGTCGTTAATTCGATACGCTGAATCTGATCAGCCTGACTATGCAGGAAAGAGAGCAATTGGGCAAGTGCTTCTCTATTCTCATACAAAAGCTCCCTCACTTCAATATTGTTGAAGATTCTGTTTTTTTCATGTGCGCTCTGGAACTGGAAGGCGAGATAGCCTCCTAGCTTCCCTTCCATTTTATAGCCGATGACTATCATTTCGGGAGCATCAAGGATTCTGTCCCAATCACGATCCGTTCGCTTGATCATGCCGTGTGTCTGTCGTGCGATACGATGATAGCAAGCCGACAGGTCTTCCTTGTCCTCTTTTCCTATATAGACGATGTTGTCCTTGCCCACAAATGGCAGGCTGGACGGTTTGAACTTGTATTGGTTAACCTTGGTCCCTACTCCAAAACCCATCTGCTTGTAAAAATCAACACGAAACGGATAAAGAGAGACAAGCGAGATTCCGCGTTCCCGATAGCTGGAGAGAAAACCTTGCAGCATCGACTTGGCCACTTTTTCCTTTTTATGCAAAAGGTCTACGGCAACCATGCCAATACCGCCTGTCAAGAGCGGTGTGCCAAGAACATTCATCGGGAAGTCGTACCATTTCATAATCCCCACGAGTCGTCCATCCCGATAACAGCCGTGATAGCTGACGTTTGGATCATTTTCGATCGTCTCCTTCACACGTTCCGCGAATCGCTGTCTGCTCTCTGCACCCAGGAGATTGCTTCCAGGGTAGCTCATCGCTGCGATCCTTACGACCTCATCGATATCGTCAATTGAAACAGGGCGAATCTCCTCCATCGTCTCATGCACTCCTGTCTGCAAGAAATTGGGCTTATAGGAAAATAGTATCGAATGTTTATTATGAATGGCAACATGAAGTTTGTATTTTTTGGTAATTATTATCCAAATTTGGGCATTCATTCGAGTGGATATATTTTTATGGCAAAAAGTGCTACTATTCGGATATCACGAAACATCCTCTAGAGTCGGGGGCTCACATGATATGCAAACCACAGGAAATGGCAAGGAACATTTAATTGAGTTCAAGCTCATTACGGGACAAGACATACATGAGCTAGAAATAGTGAAGCAGCTTTTTACGGAGTATGCGCAATCGCTTGAGGTCGATTTAGATTTTCAAGATTTTGATACAGAATGCATGACTTTACCCGGAAAGTACGGGTCACCTGCTGGTGCTTTAGTAGTAGCATTCGTAGATGGACAAGCAGCGGGCTGTATAGCTCTTCGCAAGATTGCGGGAGGGATATGCGAAATGAAAAGATTGTATGTTCGAGATGCGTACAGAGGATACAAGATCGGAGTTTCTCTGATTCAAACGATCATTCAAAAAGCCTCACAGCTTCATTATGACTATATGAGACTGGACACGCTCCCCTCGATGACAAGAGCACAAGATTTATATCATTCCTTCGGGTTCTATGATATTGACCCTTATGTATTTAATCCAGTTGAAGGAACGAAATTTATGGAGCTGAAAATCCGCAAAGACTAATTTCGCATGTTTCTCCAAGAGAAAAACGCCCGCACATGTCGGGCGTTTTCGAGCTAGTGTTGTGATGCCTGTTGTTTTTGGGCTTTGGCAATCATAAGTGTAAGGACAAAGCTGCCTATCGCAAGCACCAATGTACCGGTGAAGACGACATGAACTCCGCTGGCCAATAGGTCTCGAATCTGTGTCAGCTCGGCGACAGGAATCGATCCGTGCTCAAAAGAAGCTCCCAAATTCGTATGACCGCCAGCTACCGTCACCATATTGAACAGCATCCCGAATACAGCTGCCCCGAAGGTCTGACTAAATGTACCCGTGAATGTATTGAGAGCGACTGCCGTCCCTCTCTTGTCGACAGCAACGGACGATTGGATTTTCACCATGATAATCGGGGAAATGAGCCCCATTCCCAAACCGATTAAACCCACCGCTACATAGATAAGATATCCCGCAGACTGTGTGGACAGGAAGGTCAGTAGTGTTGTCGCGACGGTTAGTACCGCCGTCCCTGCCATAAACAGCTGTTCAGCACGCAGCTTGCCTAACAGGTTACCGGCAAGAATGGAGCCAATCGTCCAACAAACTGGCATCGGCGTCAAGACAAAGCCTGCCATTGTCGCGCTTTCTCCCAAGACACCCTGGCTCCAGATCGGCAAGTACACAACCATGCTAATCACAATTCCGTTCGTCAAGAGAGTCAGCAGATTGATCATCGTCACGTTTCGATTGGTGAAAAGCGATAATGGAATCATCGGCTCCGGCGATTTCTTCTCCACTGATACAAACACCAAATAGGTTACCAAGGCAAACACGATCAAGGAAATCGTCACCGGACTGGTCCAGGACTGATTCTGGCTACCTGTCAGTAAGGCATACAGCAAGGCGATGGTCCCCAGCGAAAAGATAAGCGCACCCGGATAATCGATATGACGCTTTTCCTTGACCACGAGCTTTTCCTTGTACAAAAAGACGAGCATGAAAAACGATACCAGTCCAAAAGGCAAGTTAAGAAAAAAGATATAACGCCAAGTAAGTGTATCGACCAAAAATCCTCCGACCAACGGACCTGCCACACCAGAAAGTCCCCATACAGCGCTAATCCAGCCTTGGGCTTTTGCCCTGGCTGTTTGCTCGGGGTACAAATCCCCGATGATCGTCATCGTAATCGGCATAACTGCCCCTGCACCCAAGCCTTGGATGGCACGGTACACAATTAACTGCCACATCGACGTCGCCACTCCACAGAGTGTAGAACCTAGCAAAAAGATCCCGATCCCGATTAACAGAACTTTTTTGCGGCCAAATAAATCAGCCAGCTTGCCGTAAATGGGAGCAGATACGGCAGTTGCGAGCATGTAGATCGCATATACCCAGCTCACCTGTTCAAAGCCTGCTAAATCACTTGTAATGCGTGGTACGGCTGTACTCACAATCGTTCCTTCCATTGCAGCAAGGAATGTCGAGAGCATTAGTGCAATCATAATCTGTAGTCTCATCTCGATCTCCTCTCTCTATCTACGCATGATCGCGAGCAGCGAAAAAAACATGGTCTAGTATACCACACAACGAAAAACCTCGTCTTGTTGGTGACAAGCGAGGCCTTGTTTTACCATTAGGCGTTAACGATTGGCTACATGTGATTTCACTGCTGCAAACACCTGCTGGTAATAGTGCGCTTCATGTGGAACAAAATCAGCTTTGGTCACGATCATGTCTGTATCTTTCTGCTCTCCGTTTTCCTCCAGCAAAAATCCATTCACTGTCATTTGTCCGTTCTCGCCCGCAAATAACTGCTCTAGCGCATTCAGTCTAACCCAAAACAGTCCCGTGACTTCCTCTTCCTGTACACGGTACTCGCGCAAAGGTTGCTCGCATTCATACAAAAATGTATGGCACATTTCTTTATCGATGATTGTGGGTGCTAGCGTTACATCACGTATCACGCCGATCAGATCCAATTCCTCATAGCTCACGGACAACCCCAGCTCCTCTTCCAGTTCACGCACGCCGTCACTTGGCTGTTCAGATGCGATAAGATGACCGGCTGAGGTAATGTCCAGCAAGTTCGGACACGTATCTTTTTGAGGATGTCTTTTTTGGAACAACAATTCGATCTGTTCATCCACCACACGATAAATCCAGCAATGGAAGGTTTGATGCCAGTAGCCCAAGCGATGTACTTCGCTACGAGTCTCAACTCCGATGTGTTGTCCTGCTTCGTCAAATATGTCTAGCTGCTCTTCCTGCATGTTTTCCACCCCATGACTTGTCTCTTGAGCATTTCTCCTCAAGTTACATTCCCGATCCAGCTAGCGAATTCCTCCATACTTACAAAGAAGGGACAGCGACATGCGCCATCCCTTCCATCCACTTATTAGTTAATCGATACTTCATCCAGCATCAAGTAGCCGACAGGGCTCAACCAGAAGCCGTTTACATTCTTGGAAGTAATAGCTACATGGTCAATCGTGCGAATTGGAATGATCGGTACTTCCTTCAGCTCGATTTCTTGCAGTTTTGCATAGATTTCATTGCGTTTTTGCGGATCTTTTTCGCGACGTCCGTCTTCAATCAGCTTGTCTACCTCTGGATTGTTGTAGAACGCCATGTTTCCTGCGCTGCCTTTCGAAGTGCTGTGGAAGACGTTGTACTGATTGTAGTCGCCGTCACCTGTTGCATTACCCCAGCCACCGATGAACATGGCATGCTCACCATTGTCTGTGTGCTCCAGATACGCACCGTATTCCATTACTTTGATCTCCAAATCAATGCCGATGCCTTTCAACTGCGACTGAATCACTTCTGCTACGTTCATGCGCTCTTTGCGGTCATCTGTCACGATGGAAGTCTTGAAGCCATTCGGATAACCTGCTTCAGCAAGCAATGCTTTTGCTGCATTAACATCGTAGGAATAATCCTGTAGATTCGGGTTGTAGCCGATTACTTTTGGCGACATGGAGGAGACAGCCTGTGTTCCCACATTGTTGTAAACCCCTTGTACAATCGCTTGTTTTTCGATGGCATGCGCTACAGCTTGGCGTACACGTACATCGTCAAATGGCTTCTTCTGTACGTTAAAGCCAATGTAATCCACACCTAAGCCTTCTGCACGTACCATATTCATGCCAGGAGATGCTTGTGCGCGTTCTACTTCCGTCACCGGAAGCTGGTCGCCGATGTGTGCTTCGCCTGCTTCGATCATCGCTACACGCGTCGTATCTTCTGGAACGACTTTATATACTACTTCATCTACCTTTGGTTTTTCACCCCAGTAGGTATCATTTTTCGCGAGCTTCATATCTTGGCCCGGTGCCCATGATGCAAATTTGAAAGGTCCGGTTCCCACAGGCTGCTTCGCCAATGTATCTGAATGCTCCGCGATGGCTTTCGGGCTGATGATACTACCTTCCGAGCTAGCCAAGATGGAGAGCAGCGGTGCAAAAGGATATTCCAGTACGAAGTGTACAGTCTTGTCATCCACGATTTTGATTTCTTTGATCATGGAGAAATTCGATGCGCGTGGTGATGCAACCTTTGGATCGAGTACGCGTTCGAACGTCTTTTTCACAGCTTCTGCTGTAAATGGCGTCCCATCGTGGAACGTAACACCCTCGCGCAGCTTAAACTCCCATGTCAAGTCGTCGAGCTGCTTCCACTCGGTGGCAAGTGTAGGCTTGTACTCACTGTTTTTATCACGGGAAACCAAGCTCTCATACACTTTTCCATACACATAGTTTGCCGAAGGAATATTGGAGATAAAATGCGGGTCCAGATTGTTGGCGTCTGCCTTACGAGCCACAATCAAGGTTCCCCCTTCTTTAGGTGCCTCCGAAGCTGTGTTCGTCGCACCGGATTGCTCCGTGCTCGCAGCACCACATCCAGTCAATACTGCACCGACACTCAATGTCAGAGCAAGAAATGGTCCAAACAAACGTGCCTTCTTCATTTATGTCTACCCCCTTGTAGAATGCTGTCGAAAATTCTGAATGTATTTCATATTTGCATTATACGGTAGATTTCGAGGCGAACCTTTCAGCATCTTTACATCAATTTATAATATTTTTACTTTTATTTAATTTCGTACAGATGGAAATATGCGTGAATCCGTGGCCTCGGTGAAGAAGCGTGTTTCCAGTCGTCGCTTCGGCCTACGCCCCACAAGGGGTATCGACTGTCCGCTCCGGAATGAATGACGGGAGCCGCTTCAAAAGTGGTAGCCTCGATGAGGTATTCGCACGTTGAAGCTAAAAACGCTCCCGTCATTCATCCCTCCGCTCGGTCGGGCTCCAGAGGCGCTATGACTGGAAACACGCTTCTTTGGCGTTGCTTTTGTCTATTTTTCGATCTGTATATGAAAAGCAACAAGAAATTCATTGAAGTATTTCTTGATTGTTCTTCTGTAGCTTTCTATTTGAATGCATTTGATATGAAAATCATTCGTGATTAGCTAAGTAACCTTCTTGAATCGACTTCCAAGTAGTCAATCATAGCTACGCCGGAAGAAGTGCATTTCCAGTCCAAGCGCCTCTGGAGCCCATCCCAGCGTAGGAATGAATGGCGGGGAATTTAAGCTTCACCTATGAGATACTTCCTCGAAACTTCTACGTTTGAAGCGCTCCCGCCATTTATTCCGAAGCGGACAGTCAATCCCCCCTTGCGGGGCGGAGGCCGAAGCGTAGACTGGAAATGCGCTTCTTCCCCCACTACAGTCACTTTTATAAACAAAAAAATCCGACCTCCTGAAGAAGATCGGATATGTTGACAACTATTTATTGTTTCTCCCAAACCATTTTCCCCAAGAAAACAACCGCTTCCTTCGGAGATTGTCTAGCCACAGCCTCGGCGGAGCATTTTGCATGAACGAAAACAGCATTTGCCTCATCTCCAACTTTCGGCCAAACCTGATTGCCTTCCTGATCCAATGGCGTCACGCCACCTGTTACGAATCCCAGCGCTCGCGATAAAGATCGCTCATCGATCCAACGGAAACGTTCAGCCAGACGGTTTGCTTTTTGTAGCATGTCTCCTGTTCCAAACGGGTCCCAGTGATCGGTGATGTTATCATTGCCCAAGCCAACATGTACGCCTTTGGCATGAAGCAATGGAATCGGAATGGTCGGCATGTCAATCGGAACTGCCGACATGACGGCGATTTGCTGCTCGGCAAAAAGCTCTGCGATCTCTTCTGCAACAACAGTCGGAACCTCTCCTAGCCCGTAAGCATGACTGACAGTGACTCGACCTTGCCAACCGGCCTCCTTCGTCATACCAGCCAGTTTTTTCATAATATAAACACCCAAATGACCAGGCTCGTGCAAGTGGAGATCAATATCCGCATTTGCTTCCACCGCTATGTCCATCATGGTGTAGAGGGATTTCTCGATGTCATCGTCAAACGTAGCAGGGTCGAGACCCCCGACGAGACCAGCTCCATGCTTCATCGCCTCGCGAACGAGGGCAACGGAATCACTGCGCAGCAAGCCATGTTGGGGAAACGCGACAATTTCCCAGGAAAGTTTTTCACGGTAGGTTGCCAACGCCTCCAATGTAGCTTCCAGGTTTTTCAACCCAATGACCGGGTCAATGTTACAATGCGTCCGCACGTGGGTAGCGCCGTGTGATTGCACTAACTCCAACAGCTTTACTGCACGCTCACGGGCAACGGGAAGCTGGCGGGGCAACAGTTCCTGCTCTTGTTCGATGCGAAAAAAACGATTGGGAGCAGGAAGAACAGCTTGCCACGGACCTCCATAAAATGTTTTGTCCAAATGAATGTGCATTTCCCGGAAAGAAGGGAGCATCAGTAGACCATTTGCATCCCAAGCAGATACTCCATCGGGTATAGGTGTTGTAGCAGGGACAATTTGCTCTACACGACCGTCAGATAGCAAGACGTGAAAACGCTCCGTCCTCGTTCCCGTTACTGTGCCATTCTCCTGCGAATAACCACATTCCAGACTCGCATTTTTAATCCACAAGCTTTCTTTCATGCTCCTTCTCCATCCTTTTTTTGTCTGAATGAATGTTATTGAATCGTAATACCGTTGATCATCATGTACCCAGAAGGGCTGATCCAGAAGCCTTTGATGTTTTTGGCCACTGCAGCGACATGCTCGAGATTACGGATCGGGACGATTGGCGCTTCCTGCTTCTCGATCTCCAGCGCTTTTGCATAAATTTGCTTGCGTTTTTCCGTATCCTGCTCGCGGCGTCCCTCTTCGATCAGCTTGTCCACTTCTTTATTGACGTAAAATGTTGTGTTTCCGCCCTTGCCCACGACGCTGGAATGGAACAGATTGTATTGATTGTAGTCTGCATCGCCAGTCGCATTGCCCCAGCCGCTGATGAACAGCTCTGTTTCGCCATTGTCTTCTGCATCGAGGTAAGCCCCATATTCAAGCACTTTTACCTCTACTTCAATTCCAATCCCCTTCAACTGGGACTGGATGACTTCTGCAGCATTAATTCGTTCCTTGCGATCACCTGTCCACAAGGTTGTCTTGAAGCCATCCGGATATCCTGCTTCTTTTAACAGCGCCTTCGCCTTGTTCGGATCAAACTCGTATCCTTTCAACGCTTCATTGTAGCCAAGAACCTTTGGACTCATGGCTGAATTTGCTTTGGTCCCGACATCGTTGTACACACCTTTAATGATTGCATCCGTTTCAATTGCATAGTTGATTGCTTGACGTACACGAACGTCGTCAAACGGTTTTTTCTTGGTATTGAACCCGATAAAATCTGTCCCCAAGCCCTCTGTCCGGTACAGGCTCATATGAGGGGAATTACTGACGCGGTCAATTTCTGTCACGGGCAACGGTTCAGCGATATGCGCCTCTCCCGTCTCTACCATGGCAACGCGTGTCGTGTCTTCCGGTACGACTTTGAAGACGGCCTTCTTGAATTTTACCTTTTCTCCCCAGTAGCTGTCATTATTCACAAGTACGATCTCTTGACCTGGTGTCCATGATTCGAAGACGAACTGCCCTGTACCGACCGGGTGCTTACTCAAGTCCTTGCCGTATTGCTCAATGGCTTTTGGACTGATAATGCTGCCTTCATGGTTGGCGAGGATGGACAGCAGCGGGGAATACGGATAGGCCAGCTTGAATTGTACGATATAATCATCTACTGCCTTCACTTCAGAAAGCATCTTAAACTGAGACGCACGTGGAGAGGCGACTTTTTCATCGAGGACGCGTGCGAATGTTGCTTTCACCGCTTCAGCATTAAACGGAGTACCATCATGGAAGTTGACTCCCTGACGCAGCTTGAACTCCCAGGTGACATCATCCAGCTGCTTCCATTCGGTGGCTAGCATTGGTTTGAACGCCATGTTATCATCCCGCTGGACGAGTCCTTCATATACTTTGTGATGGACTACGCTCGCTGCATTGATCGCGGAAATAAAGTGCGGGTCGAGATTGTTTGCATCAGACTGTCGAGCAATAACGAGCGTCTGATCTGTTGCCGGAGCTTCCTTCGCAGTTGGAGTCCCTGCAGCCCCTTGTTCTGTACCTGATGAACAGCCTGTAAGCACGAGGCCAACACTCAGTATACTTGCCAGCATTGAACCTAGCATTTTCTGTTTTTTCATAGACTCGCCCCCATTTATTCTTCTTTATATATAATCAATCAGCATAGCTCGTTCCCAATGGGCGAAGCTATGCTGATCATGAAGCACTTGGTTACTGAAATTATGGCAAGGTTACATCGTCAATCTCGATGTGTCCTGCTGGACTGATCCAAACTCCCTCAACGCCTTTTTGAATAGCTGCGAGGTTTTCAGAGAAGCGGTACGGTATCATTGCCGCTTCATCCATTTCAATTTGCTGTGCTTTTTCGTAAATTTGCTTCCGTTTTTCTTCGTCCTTCTCTTTGCGGCCTTCATCGATCAGCTTGTCCACTTCAGGATTGCTGTAGAAAGCGTGGTTGCCTGCTGCTCCTTGAGACTTCGTGTGGAACAGATTGTATTGATTGTAGTCTGCATCGCCTGTTGCGTTACCCCAACCGCTGAGGAACAATTCTGTTTCTCCTTTGTTCGCCGCATCAATGTAAGCACCGAACTCTAGCACCTTCACTTCCAGATCGATATTGATTTGCTTCAGCTGTTGCTGCAGCACCTCTGCCAAGCTAATCCGAGCTTTGTTATCGTTTAAGTAAATGGTCGCTTTGAAGCCGTTCGCATATCCTGCTTCTGCCAACAGCTGTTTAGATTTTTCCAGATCGTAAGGCAAGTCTTTTACATTCGGGCTGTAGCCGACCATGGACGGGGTAATGGAAGAATGGGCAACTGTCCCCACATCATTGTAGACACCTTGAATGATCGTTTTCTTATCGATCGCATGTGCAATGGCTTGACGAACGCGTACATCATCGAAAGGCTTCTTCGAGTTGTTAATCCCGATATGATCGCTCGCGAAAGCAGGGTAACGGCCAAGTGTCATGCTCGTAGAATTTTTCACGCGGTCAACCTCTGTAACCGGCAATTGCTCGGCAACATGCGCTTCTCCTGTTTCGACCATCGCGAGTCTGGTCGTATCCTCTGGAACCGTCTTAAAGACCACTTTGTCCAAATTCGGTTTGTCGCCCCAATAGCTATCGTTTTTCACTAAGACGACATCTTGCCCAGGTGTCCACGATTCGAATTTGTAAGGCCCGGTTCCGGTTGGATGCTTGGTCAAATCTTTTCCATACTGTTCAATCGCTTTTGGTGACAAAATGCTACCCTCGGCACTGGCGAGTACGGACAGGAGCGGTGCATATGGATAGTGCAAAATAAATTGAACCGTCGTATCATCCACGACCTTTACTTCTTTGATCGCTTCAAACAAGTTGGCGCGGTTAGAGCCTACTGCAGGGTCCTGCACACGGGCAATCGTCTTTTTCACGGCTTCCGCATTGAATGGAGTCCCATCGTGGAATGTAACTCCGGAACGCAGCTTGAATTCCCATGTCACATCATCGAGCTGCTTCCACTCAGAAGCGAGTGAGCCTACATATTTGCTTTCTTTGTCCATCCGAACAAGACCCTCGTATACCTTGTGATGAATGATAGCGGCGGAGTTGATTTGCGTTAGAAAGTGTGGGTCAAGGTTGTTCGCGTCAGACAAACGGGCGATGACGAGCGTCCCGCCTTCTTTACCAGCAGGTGCAGAAGCATTGGATTGTCCGGAAGAATTGGTACTCCCCCCTGCTTCAGGTGCTTGCGAGCAGCCTGCCAACGCTGTAGAAACCGCAACGGTCATGGCAAGCAGCGTCTGGAAAAAGCGCGTCTTTTTCATGTAGTGATCCCCCTGTTTTGTGAAAAACGTATAGCCGTTTTTCATAAATGTTGATGTGACCGCTTGCGGTCAAAAAAACGGTCGTGACCGTTTTTTGCGCCAGATGTACTTGAATATTTTGACCATTCGCGCATATTTCATTTTACCTACTATTCAGGCATTATTTTTTCACTCTCTTTACTTCTATTTTCACTTTCTTTACTCTTTTTTTCATTTTTTCTACCTTTGTGCGAATAATGCGAAAAATAACTTGCAGTATATGTTGCTGTAGTGGTGGGGAGGAAACAGGAGAAAACGCTCAGCTTCTTGTCCCACCCGCTGGGGGATTCACTGCCCGACTCCATGCAAAAAGCGAAACCGCGTCCAAAGTGGTCCTTTCAGGATGTGTTTCAGAGGTGGACGCTTAAGGGCGTGTTTCGCTTTTTGCATTGCGTCTCGGTCGGTGTACCAAAGATCTTCGCTTATTTCTCCTGTTTCCTCTACGAGCTATCGTGCTAATCGGGTTTTAAAATCTTTAAAAGATTGATGAAATGCAATCAGTAACGCCCAAGAAGAATATTTCCAGACGTAGCGACTTGTGAAATCCTACCGAGCGGAGAAGGGATTAGCGGGAAATAGAAACGCAACCGTGCCCCTACGACGAAGCGGCTACCTCTTTTGCGTTTCCCCGCTAATCCTTTCGGAGCGGGCAGTCCAATCTCCCAGAGGGACGGAGCACTGAGCCTAGACTGGAAATATTCTTCTCCCCACCGCAGCCCCATAACAGGAACCCTAAGTTGTTGCTGTAGTGGTGGGGAGGAAACAGGAGAAAACGCTCAGATTCTTGTCCCACCCGCTGGGGGATTCACTGCCCGACTCCACGCAAAAAGCGAAACCGCGTCCAAAGTGGTCCTCTCAGGATGTGTTTCAGAGGTGGACGCTTAAAGGTGTGTTTCGCTTTTTGCATTCCGTCTCGGTCGGTGTACCAAAGATCTTCGCTTATTTCTCCTGTTTCCTCTACGAGCTATCGTGCTAATCGGGTTTTAAAATCTTTAAAAGATTGATGAAATGCAATCAGTAACGCCCGAGAAGAATATTTCCAGACGTAGCGACTTGTGAAGTCCTACCGAGCGGAGAAGGGATTAGCGGGAAATAGAAACGCAACCGTGCCCCTACGACGAAGCGGCTACCTCTTTTGCGTTTCCCCGCTAATCCCTTCGGAGCGGGCAGTCCAATCTCCCAGAGGGACGGAGCACGGAGCCTAGTCTGGAAATATTCTTCTCCCCACCACAGCCACAATACTGGCTACACCAAGCTTACTAAAAAAAGACCCTCTCCATCTGTCGGAGAAGGTCTCATGATCATGCTATTGAATCGTCACTTGGCTCACGTCAATGTACCCGGACGGACTGATATACACACCCTGTACATTTTTCGCGATGGCTGCTAGGTTTTCACTGCTGCGGAATGGCAGCAATGGAACCTCCTCCATCTCGATTTGCTGAGCTTCTGCGTAGATTTCCTTGCGCTTTTCCGGATCTTTTTCCTTACGCCCTGCTTCAATCAACGCATCGACTTTCGGATTATTATAGAAGGAATGGTTGCCTGGTACACCTGCTGACGTGCTATGGAAAAGATTGTACTGGTTGTAGTCTGCATCCCCGGTCGCATTGCCCCAGCCACTAATGAACATCTGCGCTTCCCCTTTTGCCGCCAATTCCAGATACGCGCCAAACTCCATGACCTGAATCTGCAAGTCGATGCCGATCCCTTTCAGCTGGGATTGCAGCACTTCTGCCACATTGATCCGCGCCTTGTTGTCATTGAGGTAGATGGTTGCTTTGAAGCCATTTCCATAGCCAGCTTCGGTGAGCAATTGCTTCGCTTTGTTCAGATCGTATTCCGGCGTCTTAATATTCGGGCTGTAGCCGATAACTTTTGGCCCTAAGGACGATATCGCGACTTTTCCTACATTGTTATAAACCCCTTTAATAATCGCTTCCTTATCGATGGCATGAGCGATTGCCTGACGGACACGAACATCGTCAAAAGGCTTCTGATTGACGTTCATCCCGATGTGGTCAACCGCAAATGATTCAAAACGTCCGAGCGACATGCTCTGCGAGTTCTGCACCCTCTCCAGCTCAGTTACCGGGAGCTGTTCGGCAACATGCGCTTCACCCGTTTCCACCATCGCTACGCGCGTCGCATCTTCTGGAATCGTCTTGAACACGACTTTTTCTAGCTTTGGTTGGTTCCCCCAATACTTTTCGTTTTTCACCATGACGATTTCTTGTCCAGGCGTCCATGATTCAAAGATGAACGGCCCAGTTCCTACTGGTTTCTTGGACAACTCTTTGCCATATTGCTGGATGGCTTTCGGACTGATGATACCACCCTCGGCACTCGCCAATACAGAAAGTAACCCTGCAAACGGATAATGCAAAATGATTTCTAGCTTATGTGGGTCGATGACCTTCACTTCTTTTATCATGCCAAACATGTTTGCCTTGGGGGTCGGATTGTCTTTATCCAAAATACGGCCGATCGTCTTCTTGACCGCTTCTGCATTGAAAGGCTCTCCGTCATGGAAAGTAACGTCATCACGAAGCGTGAACTCCCATGTGACATCGTCTTTTTGTTTCCATTCCTTTGCCAAGAGAGGTTTGTACTCGCTATTCCGATCCATCATCACCAGACCTTCATAGAGCTTGTGCTGCGTCACTGCCATGGAATTAATCTGGGTACTAAAATGCGGGTCCAGATTATTCGCATCGGACAAACGGGCGATAATCAAGGTACCGCCTCCGCCCGCTGCGGCAGTGGAAGGAGCGGGGCTAGTCGAAGCTTGATTCGGGTTGGACCCGGAATTCGTCCCACTGGATGGTTGACTGCCACCACAGCCTGCCAAGACGGTGGAAAGCAAGACGGACAGGGCGAGAATAGATCCTAGCATGTGCTTCTTTTTCATTGTGAATGCCCCCTTTATTCTGGATGGTAGGATGAAAAGAATATGACATGCCTAAATATTACTAATTTTCTAACTATTAATCTTTTCATTATCTTTACCTTTCTTTTCACTATCTTTACTATGTCGTTTTTGAATGTTCAAAATAACTCTATTGAAGCTGGGTCAACATAGTGGAGGAGAAGAAAAAGCACAGTTCTCTTCGACTCTGACACGCCAGCAGGGATGATTCACTGGCCGTCTCCACTTAAAAAAGGGGACCGTCGAGCCAAAGCCACCCTACGGGCGGGTGCTTTTCAAGGAAGAAGTGTTCGACAAGCGTGGTCCCCTTTTTTAAGTTCCGACTGGGTAGGCGATGTCAAGGTCTACGAGCCCTGTGCTTTTTCTTCTCACCAGCTTTGGTGGTTTATCGATAGCTTCTAAATCTTAGAAAAATAACCATCCCTCAAAAAGGGATGGCTGCGCAAAAGAAGTTGATATATACCATATTACAGTTCAATATCTTTGTCCCACCGTCTTTCCAGATCCCTCACCGTCGAACTTTTCTCGACATCCTGTTCATTCTTGAAAGTTCCCAGCATGACATCAAAAACAGGGCTGGTAACACCGTACCAATAATGTTCATTTTTGAAGTGATGCCATAGATGGAGCTTTTTCATCCAGCGCCCCCATGGAGATATGGGCTGAACCGGACGATGGGCGATATAATGCTTCCATTCATAAAATAGCAGAAATCCTATCACGCCTGTAACAAAGGCGTTGGTCACCATACCGTCGGAAGTAAGCAGATAACAAATGGCTCCCGTTCCTGCAATGAGCGGCAAGCTGTACCACACGGGCAAGAACAACAGGTGCAAGTTGTTCGGATCGGCGTGATGATCGTAATGTAAGCGCTTTAACAAATGGAGAAAAAATGGATTTCGAGGCGGTTTGAGGTGAAAGAGAAATCGATGAATCAAGTATTCGCTTGCCGCATATCCAATCATCCCCGCCACGAGTGCCAGCCATGTTTCCAACACGTACCATTCAGAAATAGTGAAAGACAAGCTAATCAGGAATAGAATGCTCATGATGAGGATATCCGGAAACGTAAAGAATTCCTTCAGAAACTTTGCCTTCAACAGAATGCCCTCCTCTTGTGTGCCTTCACTTGTCTTGTTCCAGCACGGTTCGGTTTCTCCACAGCTCCAAACTTTTTTCCATTGCCTTTCTGGATACACGCTCTGCTTCGAGGAAATCTCCCTGTAACGCGAAGTTCAACAGTTCATGGTAATAGTGCCAAGATGCTTCGCGGTGTTCCGGGATGGAAAAATACCTTCGCGCCATTTTTAGGTAAAAGGAATCAAAACTGTTTACAATCAGTAAATAGATAGGATTTGGGGAAAGCCTCGTCAGATTTTTCTGCAACTCCCAGTCAAACGCTGCATAAGAATCCGCATCAGGTTTCAATTGATCGAGATTGGCAAGCAAAGCGACTACCTTAGGCTGATGAGCAACAACCGCGTTACGAATGTAAACTGGCGCCAACGATATCCGCAGTTCCAGCAAGTACGAAATAAACTCATCCGTAACATCGTCGTGGTTTTGAATGATATGGACAAGGGTCATAATATTGCCTTGCTGCCAATAATCGTTGACAATTGCCGGATGTCCTTTCCGCACAGTGATCCAGCCATCTCTTTCCAAGCGTTGCAGTGCTTCTCTAACGGTTGGCCGACCTACCCCGTAGTACTCTGCCAACTCCCGTTCCGGCCGCAGCGTACTTCCTGTAGGATACTCACGGGTCAAAATTGCCTTGATTAATTTCATCTCAATTTGATCCGACGACCGTTCTTTCTTTCCCCCTTTTTTCTCCAATGTCATGTTCGCCTCCCTGCCCTGTTGGTCCTACAACAAAATTCTGTGGTAATACCACAAATGGTAGTAGTTTACACAATCCCTGTCAATAGGCGAAATAGCGCAACTTACCAGTACCTGAGCGAAATTGATGAAGCCTTTCGATGAAGCTGGTTTTTCTTTAGCAGCATCAAAAAAAGGCATAGCCCTCTTCCGATAAAGAAAGAGCTATGCCTCTTGTGTTATTGGCGTGATTATTCTGTCACTTTTACCGACCAGCCAAACTTGTCTTCACGTTCACCGTACTGAATGCCAGTCATGGTTTCGTACAGCTTCATCGTCAATTCCCCTGTTTTTTCACCGTTAATGATCATTTGATGTCCGTTCCAGTTCAGATCACCCACTGGGGAAATAACAGCTGCCGTTCCTGTACCGAATGCCTCTTCCAGCTCACCGTTGACGTAAGCTGTATGCAGGTCTTCCATGGAAATCCGCTTCTCTACTACTGGAATTCCCCAGTCCTTGAGCAATTGGATGGTCGAATCTCTCGTGATACCCTCCAGGATGCTGCCGTTCAAAGCAGGGGTCCACACTTCCCCTTTTACCTTGAAGAACACGTTCATGCTACCTACTTCTTCGATATATTTGTTCTCTACGCCATCGAGCCACAGCACTTGCTCATAGCCTTTTTCCTTGGCTTCCACTTGTGCTTTCAGACCGCCTGCGTAGTTACCTGCCACTTTTGCGTTTCCAGTTCCGCCTCTTACCGCGCGAACGTAGTTGTTTTCTACATAAATCTTAACAGGATGCATGCCACCCGCATAATAGGCGCCAACTGGCGACAGGACGATCACCAATTTGTACATATGCGAAGCGCGTACACCGAAGCATGGCTCTGTCGCGATTACGAAGGGACGAATGTAGAGAGACTGTCCGCTTTCTGTCGGAATCCACTCTTTATCAACCGCCACCAGCTGCTTCAATGCCTCGACCATGAATTCCTCGTCGATCAACGGCATGCTCATACGCGTAAGCGAACGGTTCATACGCTTGAAGTTTTGATCAGGACGGAACAAGCTTACCTTGCCCTCTTGATTGCGATATGCTTTCAAGCCTTCAAACACTGCTTGCCCGTAGTGGAACACCATAGCAGCCGGGTCCAGCGTAAGCGGAGAGTAAGGGACGATTTGTGGATCATGCCATCCTTTACCTTCTGTATAATCCATGGTGAACATATGATCGGTAAAATGAACACCGAACCCTAGCTTGTCAGAAGCTGGCTTTTCTTTTTTCTGTTCTGTTCGGGTAATTGTTAACTGACACTCCATCTTCTACATCTCCCTTGGTATTAAATCCACTATTTCTTGAACAACTTCCTATATATACAAAATAGCAACAATTTTGCATGATTTCCAGCGTAAGTTTCTCGTAAAACCACAATTTATGGTCATTTAGCGAAAACTTCGCAAAATTGTCGCGAACAATTATTTTGCTCAAAAGGAGGATGAAAGGCATAACCATCCCGAAAAGAAAGAAAAGTGACGTAAATAAGGAGGGATATGTTTGCCGACAAACCTTCGTTTGCACGGAAAAATTGCCATTGTAACAGGTGCCAGCCGCCTTCAAGGAATTGGAGCTGCTATCTGTAAAATGCTTGCCTCACACGGCGCAGATATTTTCCATACGTATTGGACCCCGTATGACCAGTCCATGGCGCATGGGATTCAAAAGGATGAACCCGCAACCTTGCAGGAAGAGATCAAACGCTATGGAGTCAGATGTGCAGGGATCGAGATCGACCTGTCACAGCCTGATGCCTACAAAGAGGTCCTCGACACTGCCACGGCACAACTGGGCGCACCTAGCATCCTCGTCAATAACGCTTGCTACTCAGCAAATGACGGCTACGAAGCACTGGATATTGCCAGTTTGGACGCACATTATGCCATCAATCTGCGGGCAACCACGATGCTCAGCGTAGAATTTGCTCGTCGCTTCTCCCAACAACACGGGGGACGAATTATCAACATGACTTCTGGGCAATCCAAAGGCCCGATGGTCGGTGAGATCGCGTATGCGGCAACAAAAGGAGCCGTGGATGCACTGACGACTACACTTGCTGCCGAAGTAGCTACGCGTGGGATTACGGTCAACGCTGTAAATCCAGGTCCTACCGATTCAGGCTGGATGAATGAAGAACTCAAGCAATACATGGTGCAGCAATTTCCATTCGGACGGATCGGACAGCCTGAGGATGCAGCCCGTCTGGTCGCTTTTCTGGCGAGCGACGAAGCGGAGTGGATTACGGGACAAATTATGCATTCCGAAGGCGGGTTCATACGGTAAGTGAAAAAAGCACAATCCGCCGTTTTCTAGCAGATTGTGCTTCTTCTATAATTTATGCGAACTATGGCTTGCTCACGATTGGGAAAGAAGGCTTGAACAGCTCTTTTTCACCCAGCTGTTGATAGTCACGCTCAACGTAGCCCAGACGCATTTTGTCAAAGTAACGCTGACCTTTTGCTTTGATCTCATCCAGATCAACACCTGGCAAGAGGCGGTCCTTCATAACGGTGCGTCCAGCGATGATCGAGAGCTTCACATCACGGCCTGATCCGCACGTGATAATGGTACGGATCGGATCATCAATCCCGCCCATGTGGAAGCCGTCCAAGTCGATGGCAATGATATCTGCTTTTGCACCCGGCGCCAATCGGCCCAGATCGTCTCTGCCAAGGAAACGTGCGCCGCCCAATGTAGCTGCACGATAAATGTCAGCGTAGCTGGAATCCGCTACATCGCCTTCCACCAAGCGGGAAAGCATGCTGGCCGTGCGGATGTTTTGGATGAAGTCAGGCGGGAATGTATCCGTTCCGATCGCGATGTTCACGCCACGACGCTTGTAACGAGCGAACGATTCGAGTGCCTCACCGTGACGGCCGACCACGAGCGGGCAGTGAATCACCGTCGTACCAGTCTCTTGCAGGATCGCCAAATCGTCGCCCTCTCCGAATTTCGCTTTACTAAAGCCTGGAATGAAATGTGCGTGCGGAATCGCTGTTTTCTTTCCGAGGAAGCCGATCTCATTCAGGAACTGAATCGGTGATTTGTTGTGACGACGATGAATTTCTGTATATTCGTAGAGACCTTGTGCAGCATGCAGACGGATTGGACATCCGAGCTCTTCGCTGTAGCGCTTTGTGTTGATCAAGTTCTCCACAGACTGTGTCTCGATTCGCTCTGGTGCCAGCATCCCGCGGATGAGTCCATTGTGAGCCCCATCGAAATCTTTGACGAACTGTACCGCCCGCTCCAGACCTGCTTGTCCTTCCGCTTCGTTCCACAGTACTTCGATCTCTCCATTTGCCTTCACTACACGCATGCCGGATTGATAGCTCGGCCCCATGTACATCCGCAATCCCAATCGCCCTGCATGATCGGCTGCTGCTGCCAGCTCTTCATACGTTTCCGCCCAGCGCTTGTAGAAGACGGAAGTAATCGGCATCGCTGTCGTTACCCCGTTAAGAATCAGTTGACTGTATGCGTAGAGGGATTTGAACGCCTCTTCCTCAGGGGTCATTACCTCATGATAGCCTTTGCGGTAATAATCTTCGGACCAGAGCATGTTTTTGCTTCTCGCAGAAGCTTGCTCCAGATGTACGATGTCATGATCGATGTCACCCAACGCATTCAGGTCGATGAAGCCCGGGCTGACGACTGCATTGCCAGCATCAATTACTTCGTCTACTTCGCCGTCAAAATGGTGCCCCACATACACAATGGTGTCATTCTCGTAAACGACTTCCCCATCTTTCAAAATCACATGATCTGCTCCGTCAAATCCGATCACATATTTTGCGGTTATTTTCTTTTTCATGATGATCCTCCCTTACTCTTTCTCGTTCCAGACCTCTTCACTCCATTGTATCCTAAGTTATTATAGAAAATATTCTGTAAAATTTGTTTCAAAACCTTTACGTGTATTTGCATAATCTTTACTCCTTTTTGAAAACAGACAAGATTCCATACAATACGTAAAGATCATGCAAAAACTAGTAAAAAAGATGAACAACCTTGTTCGAAATATTCACTACAATTAACGTAGACAGCTAGACTGGACCATCATCCACTATTTGTAATACTGAGAAAGGGCTGATTTCTAGTGATGCAAGCTTTTTGGTTAACCAACGTTCGTCTCGATAAAGGATTTGAAACGGGAGACGACGGCGTCTTTCATACGATCTCAGAAATCTGTCATTTGAAGATCGAAGACGGCAAAATCGCAGAGATCGTATCGGCGAACGAACCACTGGACACCACTTTACCGCAAGAAGATGCAAAAGGTCTATTGGCCCTCCCCTCTTTTGTCGAGAAGCATAACCATCTGGATAAAACGTATGCGGGCGCAACCTGGAAATCTTGCCTCCCTCCGAAAAAACTGATTGATCGCTTGGAGTTCGAGGCAACAGAGATGCCACTCATAACTGGGACAACCAAACAACGCGCACAAGCGATGCTCCAGCTCCATATGAAGGGCGGTGCCACACATGTGCGCACACACGTCAACATCGACCCGTACATCGGCCTGAAAAACCTGGAGGGTGTACGTGCTGCATTGGAAGAGTACAGCGATCGTCTGACGTACGAAATCGTCGCTTTCCCACAACAAGGTCTCTTGCGTACACAAGTGAGCTCCTTGATGAGACAGGCTATGAAGGAAGGCGCTACACTGGTTGGGGGATTGGACCCGGCTGGTATTGACAATGAATTGGAAGGCTCCTTGCGTGAGATGATGGACATCGCGGTGGAAGCCGATGCGGATGTCGATATTCACCTGCATGATCCGGGCACACTCGGCTTCTATACGATCAAAAGGCTACTCGATCTGACTGAGGAAGCTGGCTGGCAGAACCGTATGGCAATCAGTCATGCTTTTGCACTCGGAGATGTGTCTATCGAGGAAAGCTCGGAAATGGCAGACCGGTTGTCCAAGCTGGGAACGATGATCATGACGACGGTTCCGATTAATCGTGCGATGCCACCTGTACCGATGCTTCATGCAAAAGGCGTACAGGTCGCACTTGGCTACGATGGCTTCTATGATTCTTGGTCGCCATATGGTACGGGCGATATGCTGGATAAGCTAAACCGTCTGGTCGAGCGCTATCGTTGGGTGGATGAGAAATCATTGGTGCAATCCTTGTACTTCATTACCGGAGGAAAAACAACGCTCGATAAAGATGGCAACCGTGCATGGCCAAAAGTCGGCGATGTAGCAAGCATCGTGTTTGCAGAAAGCTCCTGCTCTGCAGAAGCGATTGCGAGAAAATCTCGTCGTGCTGCTGTTATGTTTAAAGGGAAGATTGTGCATGGTGCTTTGGAAAGAATGGAAGAGGGCAAGTAATAGATCGAAAGGCTTCGCCGATTTGGGCGAAGCCTCTTTTGTCTTGTCACATTAAGCTGCAGAATTATTTGAAGAAGCTTCCTTCTCTTTAGATAAGAACCAACCCAGTACAGCGATCAATAGAAGAACGGTCCAGAACGTTGCCTTCCATGCGACTGACTTTGGAAAATCAGCTGCCAAATATCCTAGCTCAGGGTGCGACAGTGTGTATACGGCCAACTTAACGCCCACCCATCCGACGATCAAAAATGCGGCTGTCTCTATTCCAGGCTTGCGTTGCAGCAACCCGACAAAGTAAGAGGCAGCAAATCGCATAATGACTAAACCAATGATCCCACCTGCGAGAATGACGCCGAACTGTCCGCCATCCATTCCGCCTACATTTGGCAAAGACGTCTCTGGAAGTGTAACGGCAAAGGCAACAGCGGCGAGAATCGCGTCGACAGCAAAGGCAAGGTCCGCCAACTCTACTTTCAATACCGTCATCCATAATCCAGAGCCTTTCTTCTCGTTGGCAGTCTCTTGATTATGATCTTTGCGCAATATAAACTTCTTAACAACGTGGTGTATGGATATAAACAGGAGGTAAGCCGCCCCTATTGCCTGGACTTGCCATACGTCCACCAGGTAAGAAATGATAAATAACGAACCGAAACGAAACAGGAAGGCACCGGCAAGCCCATAAAATAGAGCTTTCTTTCTCTCTTTCTCTGGCAAATGCTTCACCATAATCGCGATCACCAAAGCATTGTCTGCCGCCAAGATCCCCTCTAGTCCGATCAGGACAAGTAGCACCCATCCATACTCCAATATCATAGCCCAATCCATTCCAGTTCCCCCCTTATGTTAGTCCTATCCCTCTTTGTGGCAAATCCATCCTTTCTCTTTTTTCTAGTGTACTATATTTTTGTCGTATATAAGAATATAAACATATACTAATATAAATGGAATTTCATTTTCACGGAGGAGCGACCGCGTTGAGTGGCTTCATTGCGTTATGGGCTTCCATGTGGCGGAGAAGATATCGACACTTTTGTGGGCGATATTCGGCTAACGCAGGCAAATGGTAACGAACCGTTTATTCCATTGGGGAGTGATGAAAATGCCTCACCATATGAAGGTGAAATTGTTTATAAAGATGATGACGGTGCAATCTGCCGATGCTGGAATTGGCGTGAAGCCAAGAGGACGATGCTAACAGAAGATACGAAAAATGCCTTCCTCTGTATTGAATTAATCGATGAAACAAGAAGCGATGAATTCCATATGGCCCTTAACGAATTGTCTGATGTCGTGTCACATCATCTTGGTGGTATGGTGAAGATCGAAGTGTTAGATATCAATAATAGGGAAATGGCAATCTTTGATTAAGGTCAAATTGCCTATCAAAATGATACTCTGGGAGTCGGTATGGACAACCGGCAGCCAAATACACAGGCTGCCATTCTTTGTGTTTACTAAAGTCCAATAATGTTCTACATTAAAACATTCCGTTCTCATTGGGGGAACTATCCGGTATGGCCTGGCCTACATCCCAGAGTTCGACGACTAGATCGTTATGAAAACGGAAAATATGGACCACAGCACCCCCAAGATCCTCTTGGTTTTGCTTCACATGGGAGTGAACCGCAACGATATCTCCCTCTTCGATGGCACGCTTCACTTCAAGAATCTTATGAGGATTCTTTGCGGCGTTCTCTTCCATTGCAAGCATAAGCGACTGAGCATCGCCCTGGAAAAAGGGATTATGGTGACGGAAATTCGGACCTATGTATCTTTGGTATGCTTCTCGCACATTCCCCGACGCTACCAATTGCAAAAACGACACCGCATTCTCTTTGTGAGAAGTCTTCATTACAAATCATCCTTTCCCATGTTACGCAGAGTTGGTATTTTTAGCTTAACATGTCCTTATTCATTTTGTACCAAACTAGCGCTTTTCTTCCTACGATTATCTCCCCCATTATTGATATCTTTTGACTACTGGCATTTGTTTCCCTTTTCATTTTCGAAAGCCTGCTGCGTTGAGGTATAATAGTTCAATGCAAAGGGGGCGGAAAACTGTGGAGTGGTTAATAGGACTGGCCTGCAGCGCTGGGATTGCGGGGATGGCTTATGTAAAACGGTCACTATCCGGTTCCGGCTTTTTGGCAGCGGTGATACTGGGAACAGTGATGTACGCACTCAGCAGCCCTATCTGGTTCGGTTCCCTCATCGCTTTTTTTGTCTCGTCCACCCTATTGTCCAAGTGGAAAAAGCATAAAAAGGAAGAGGCAGAGAGCGGTTACGAGAAAACCGGGAGGCGCGACGCCGGCCAAGTGCTCGCTAACGGAGGGCTGGGGCTGCTATTATGTGTGGCAAATTGGGTGTATCCGCATCCACTTTGGTGGTACGCCTTCCTCGGTGTTATGGCAGCGGTCACAGCCGATACATGGGCGACAGAAATCGGCGGCTTGAGCCGGAAGCCACCGAGATCGATCAAGACAGGTCGGCGCGTATCGCCTGGCACGTCCGGTGGTGTGTCTGGCCTCGGAATGGGCGCTTCGCTGGGCGGTGGCCTGTTTATCGGCGGCGTAGCGTGGATGCTACTTGCGGTGTCCGGCCAAGCCGCGCCAGATGCGGTCGCGACGGCGATAAGACCGTTCGCCTGGGTCGGAATAGCTGGCTTGGCTGGCTTCATTGGGTCGCTTGCCGATTCGTGGATCGGTGCAACCTGGCAACAAATGTACCGCTGCGGCACTTGCGGGCGCGAAATCGAGCAGGCCCGCCACTGCGACAAGCCAGCTGTGCGAATCCGCGGGCGCTCTGGTTGGAACAACGATGCTGTTAATGTCGCTGGCTCACTTGCAGGAGGTGCGACTGCCGTCTTGCTGGCACTGGCACTCGGCTAAGCATGACGTAAAAAAACCGGAAAGACTTCGTATCGTCGAACGATGCTAAGTCCTTCCGATTTTTCCGCCCTATTTCACCCAATCAGCAATTCATTCGTTAGGCTGTAAATTTTCTAGCTTGTAGTAATAAACCGTTTGTACCATTTACTATAAATTTAATGTATCCCAATGACTGATCACATACCAAAATTGAAAGGAAACAATAACAAGATAACTTACATTCGTTACGTAACACACTGTAAGGCTACTGGATATTTTCCGATATTCTTCTCTACCTATTCGCTCATTTTGATATTCTGCTTTCACCCTGTTTGTTTTTTTCATTAAAGTAAAAAACTCAACGACACCCATTATTCCCCACAGTAAAGTAAACAAGATTAAGATTGCGCTAAAGCTTGATAAAAGCATTTTCGAACCAGGGTCTGTTGTTAATTGAAAAGCGGTATAAACCATTACGGTGACAAAAAACAAACAAAATCCGATTAGACTCAAATATGGCCTGACTCTCACTGATGTCATAATATTTCACCTCTTAACAATGAAAGACATCCAACCTTGTTCCAGCCCCGTTAGCTTTAGCCTTTATCCGTAAATATCAAGTCCAATCACACAATTGTCTTGTGTATCAACAACAAGAATGAGTGATCGTGCAAATACACAAAAGGTTCGGATCGCGAAAGACTCCCGTAACTCATTTTCAAAAGTCCATCCAGTCGGAGCAAGAAAAACAGACCCGGATTCAGCAAAAAAAGTATGCTGGAAGAAGTAGCCCACCTTCTCGGTTTCTCGTGTATAAAGTGGACGAATAGCTTCTTTACGAACACGATAATACTTTACTTCCCTTGTGCTAGTGGCAAGATTAAGATTTTTGCTCCGATATAGATCTGTTACAACTGGATAAATCCCTTGAAAAAGCTTATCCTGAATGATTTTCCTTGAGCTTGGTTCTATACCATGGACGTTGATTCTTTGCAGAACGCCATCATAATAGATTTCTTTCACATCCGTGTAATGAGGTACTATTTCCGTGAGAATCAGGTTTTTCGCAACCTCATTGGGAGTAGGGAATTGTGACATTGCATCCATCCCGGTTATCACAGAGTATGCTGCAAATAATTGACAGACTTCGCTCATTTCGTGAGGTTCGAGTGTTGACTCCACTCTTCTTATTTTTAATTCGCCACTCACATTGTCGCAGGTTATCTGGGGCTCCTCAACTTCTTCTACCCATTCAAACAAACATCTCCACCTCCTAAATTGAGATTACCCTGCCCACTAGCGGAGAGAGGCTATCCGATTATTACCAATGAAGCCCGTGATCAAGTGACATTATAACATACAATTTATTCCAAAAACTGTCCATTAGGTTCACAAACGTTGACCTAATAACATCGGCGGTACGTATAAACTGCCTCTACGAGCGGCAAAGGAAATGGCAGCCAATTATTTCGGCTGCCGTCTCTTCGTGAATATTAAGCCTACGAACTCCGTCATCGTAAAAAGTCGAGATAGGAAAAGAACTATTCTTTTTCCCTGTTTTCTTTGTTTTCCGAAGCCGCCTGAGTAGTTTGGTCCAATGTCTCTTCCTTTTCCGTAAAGGAATAACCATGCATATTACTTCCGTTATAACCCATGTCCGGTTTTTCCTTTGTTTTGCGATCAGTCAATTGACTCACTCCTATTTTGCCTAGTAAGTGTGGAATCCTGCTGGATATAAGGATTGTCGATGTCATTTGGCTCCTTGTCCAGATTGGTACGGATTGCAATTATCGGGCTTGTTGGAGGTTGAGCAATCAGTCTGTCATCCAGTTGCTTGAAATCAGGTAGGTCGTTTCCATCATTGTCATACATATGCTTCTCCTCCTTCTCGGGTTAGTATGTCCACAACTCTCCTGGATGTTTCTTTAGAATGAAGCGAAAACGAAAGCTCACCAATGCTTCTCCATAGCTTCTTCGCATGGAGAGAAACCGTTTCTTGTATAAAACGTTACACTATCACTACTTGGCCAAAGGATAAGAAACTCAACATGATGTTCTTTTGACCATTGCTCCATAGCGCTATGTATCATCGTGCCAATACCTTGACTTCTATAACCAGGGCGAGTATAGACATTCGTTACATATCCGAAATAAGGATCTGGAGATTTACCCGGCCTAGGCACTTTATGGATCAGTTGCAGGTACATATGTGATACTAGTCTTCCTTCCACTTCTGCTATCCAAATGTACCAATCTCCGCTTTTCATCGCCTTCATCAAAAACTCACTACAAGTCTGTTTAAAATCCTCAAAGCTAACGGAATGAATGGTTTTCTCTTCCTCTGAGAAGTCCCAACGCATTTGAACAAGGTCATCAATATCGTCTACTGTTGCCAAACGAACAATTACCATAATCCGCCTCCTCGAAAACTATACTTTCCAGCCTCAAGGAGGCATTTCCTGCTGTATTTTACCAAAGACAATCTGCTGAAACGTAACCTTTAAAATTCTTGGATAAGTCCTACTATCTGATCATGAACATTTACATGACTGTATCCCCCGTGGTAACAAACGACGGATGCAATGTCGAGGTCTACATACTTTTTTAAAGAGAGACGAGCTGCACTCATATCCGGTGTGGTCGAGGCATGAATTCCCCCGAGAATCCCGTTTACACTGTACATCGAATCCCCGGCAACGAGAGTCTTACTTTGCATTAAATATAGACTGATATGACCGGGAGTATGCCCAGGAGTATGGATGACGCGAATCCCACCGCAAAAAGGCAGCTCCTGACCGTCAATCAAGGTATGATCCACTCTGCCTTTTGGGGGATTCTCAAGGTGTCCGTCTTTTAAAAGCGGTATCTCCCCCTGAATATACGGCTTATCCAACTCGTGTGCATAAACGTTAACATGATGACTACACTCCTTCAAAATGTCAGGAAGACTGCCTATATGATCCACATCCTGATGCGTCAAAATGACAGCTTTTAGTTTGTCGAACGACACGCCCGCCTTTTCCATGGCTGCACGTAAATCTTCTATTTGCCCCGGGAATCCTGTGTCGATTAAAACAGCCATTTCTCGATCCCACAAAAGAACTGGGTGAATGACATTCCCATGAAAATCTAGATGAAGCATTTCTACTCCCTTTGAAATTTCCATCATATCGGGCCTCCGTAAAATTATATTTTTACGCAAATCAATATTATTATGTAGATTTTGTTGTTGTCAATATCTTCCTGCCCCTTCATTCAAATAAGGCTGCCATTTACTGTTGGCAGCCTGTCGTTGTGTGCATATTCCACTAGCGTACTCCGTTAGTTTAATGGTCTGGTGGAACTTGTTAACTGGTTTAACTGGTCTAACCTTCTTAAAGCATCATCAACTACTTCATCAGAAAAATTTCCTGTTTCCGCTCATGGAGCGAGCTGGCAATAATACGGTCTAGCAGTTGTGTAACAGTCATACCTGCTGCCGCTGCGCTCTTTGGAAACAGGCTGCCCGCGGTCATTCCCGGTAATGTATTCACTTCCAGCACATACGGTATATCCTGACACAAAATCATGTCGACCCTTGCATAGACCTTGCATTCCAGCAGCCGGTAGCTGGTAAGCGCCGCCTCGCGCACTCGCTGCTGGGTAACGGGAGGAAGCTGGATCACCTTCTCCTCAGCGCCGCCGTCCTCATATTTCGCTTTGTAGTCGAACCACTCTGAATGAGCGGAGCGAATGCCAATGATCGGTAGTACCTCGCCATCGATTATCGCACAGGTGAGCTCCGTTCCTTTCATATAAGACTCGATCAAGATCGCCTGGCCCAATCTAAAAGCCTCCTGAACAGCCGGCAGCAGCTCCTTCTCATTCTGTACAAGCTGGACGCCGATGCTAGATCCCCCCGTATTCGGCTTCACAATAACCGGATAGCCCAGCTGCTCCACCGCCTGCGAATCATAATCGTCAACCCCCTGCCAGAAAAGGCCTGCAGGCGTATGCACACCCGCTGCCTTCAGCAGCATCTTGGACAGCTGCTTATTCATGCATAAGCTGCTAGCCAGGACACCGCTTCCTGTATATGGAATACCCAGTGTCGCAAGCGCTCCCTGCACTGTGCCATCCTCGCCATATTGTCCGTGTAGCGCCAATAGCGCGCAATCGATGCCTGCCTGCTGAACCTGTGTGATTAAATCCTCTTGATGCTCGATCACAATGGGAACCACTTCATAGCAGCTGCGATCCAAGTGATTGATCATCTCTTGACCTGTCTTCATAGAAACCTCGCGCTCAGAGGAAATACCTCCCATAATAACGCCAATCTTCATCCTAACACCTCATCCTTATCTAAATGTTATGCCTTAAGAAGCTACGCGTCTGTTCGCCGATTATTTGAATACCCCGTTTGATATCTTCATCCGTTACTCGTGAAAAACCAAGCCGCAATGTATTCGTCCCTTCGCCTTCTTGAATAAAAAACCTGTCTCCCGGTGTAAAAATAACGCCCTGTTCTGTGCAAGCTTCAAGCAGCTCGCGTGTATTTACGCCTGTCGGGAAGGTGAGGAACAAATGCAAGCCGCCATCGCCAGACAGCTGCGCCGCAGGGAGATGTGCTTCACAGCATGCCTTCGTCAGCTCATATTTGCGCTTATATTCCATACGTGCTTTTTTTACGTATTTATCGAAATTTCCATTGAGCAAATATTGATACAGTATCGATTGATCGATGGTTGATGTATGAATAGTGCGTGCACGCTTCATGCTTTCCAAATTGTCGATCAGCGCCCGGTCTCCAAGCACCCAGCCTACTCGCAAGCCTGGGAAAAGCACCTTGGAGAAGCTGCCAATATAGATGACTCCATTCCCTTGGCCAACTGTCGCTATTAATGGCGCGACATGCGCTCCCGAGTAGCGCAGCTCCTCATTGAATCCATCCTCGATCACCGGAATCTGATACCGCATCATTAATTTCATAACGGCGCTGCGCTTCTTTGGCGACATGACAATGCCTGTAGGATTGTGATAGGAAGGAGTCAAATAGGCCAGATCGAAGCCGTTCTTCTGCGTCTGCAATACCGCCTCAAGCTGCTCCACATCAATACCGTCATGTTGCATTGGAATGCCCGTAATCTCAAATCCTTGCAGCTTCAAATTTTTGATCGCCGTATGATGGGTCGGGTTTTCACAAATGGCCGCTCCGAGGCGAGCAGAAGGACGCAGTGCCGACAGCACAATGTCAAAGCCTTCTGTAAACCCGCTTGTAATCAGCATATCCTTGCCGCTTAAATCGACGCCCTTATTTTCCATATAACGCATCAGGTAATCGATCAGCGGCTTATAGCCCTTGGCATAGCCGTAGTTGAGCAGCACCTGTCCTTCGATTGCCATCCGATCCATAAAGGCTCGCCTTACATCCCCCAAATCAAACAGCTGCTCATCCGGAGCGATGCTTGTGAATGAGATGGTTCCTTTTTTGGCACGAATGCCTTGCTTCATCCTATCCAGCTCTACTGCCGATACAGCATACTCGTTCATTCTTGCCTTCCAGTCGATCTGCCAGGCTGCGGACCCGTCAGCTCCTCCGTTATCCGCAGCCAAATGGCCTACCATAGCGGACACATAGCTGCCTTTGCCGGGAATCGCATACGTAAACCCGTCATCCCCTAGACCTTCATAGGCTGCTATGACTGTATTGCGACTCACCTTTAAGAGACCGCTCACTTCTCGTGTGGAGGGCAGCTTCTGATCTGCCTGAAGCACCCCTTTTATGATTAAACGTTTGACGTATTCTTTCACTTGTATCGCGACCGGCCGGTCACCGACGAGCTTGAAATCCTGGAACATCCTTCATCGCCCCCCAGCTATAATGATGGCACGGAAGACGAGAGAAAAAAAGAACCACCGCACTGGATTTTTCATCCTGCGGTGGCTCCGCCTGTTTCACTGACCGTAGTTGTCAGTGAAGTTATTTTATGATGGTGTTGAAGGAGGAGTTGCAAATGAATCATACTGTATATCTTTATGTTTTTGATACAATGGCGGATTGGGAAGTAGGCTATTTAACTGCCGAACTAAACTCCGGAAGATATTATAAGAAAGGATTGCCCGCTTCCAAAATAGTTACGGTGGGGATAGAAAAGACTCCTGTTACTACAAAAGGAGGTCTGAAAATATTACCAGATATTGGACTGGATGAGTGCAACATAAAAAACGCAGATGCTTTGATTCTACCCGGCGGAGATACGTGGACAGATATCATTCATGAACCTGTATTCACTAAGGTAGAGCGGTGTTTAAAAGAAGGAATTATTATAGCAGCGATTTGTGGTGCTACAATAGCCCTTGCCCAGAGGGGATTGTTGGATTCGAGATGGCATACGAGCAATGACTTGGAATACCTTCAAATGCTCTGCCCTAGCTATGCGGGAGAAAACTACTATAAGAAGGAGCCTGCCGTAACCGATGGAAAACTGATAACTGCTTCCGGAATCGCACCATTGGAATTTGCTAGACACGTCTTGAGCGCTTTGGATGTGTGTTCTTCCAAAACATTAGATGCGTGGTATAACCTTTATCGGAGTCGGGAATCTGCGTATTTTTACGAGTTAATGGATTCAATCAGCCACTAACAAAAAGGAAAAAAGGCAGACCCCTGCGGTTCTGCCTTTTTATGATTCCATTTGCGACTTTACAAAGCCCCAGACACGACATTCCCGCGGAACATAACTGCCTGACGCTTCGCACGGCGTGCAACTGCTTCTGCTGCTGAGGATGCGTGGACGAATACAATATCCGCCTCGTCTCCAACGTTTGGCCACATGCGGTTGCCCTCTTTATCCAGCGGCGTCTTCCCGCCTGTGATGAAGCCGAGTGCCTGGGACAGAGAACGCTCGTCCTGCATGCGGAAGCGCTCTGCCAAACGTCCGGCTTTCTCCAAGCTGTCGCCTTGTCCAAATGGCGACCAGTGATCGGTAATGCTGTCGTCTCCAAGTGAAACCGAGACACCTTTCTCATGCAGCAATGGGATTGGAATCGTCCCTCTGTTCACTGGTACGGTAGAGGTGATAGAAATGCCCAAGCCAGCGAGCATTTCTGCTACTTCGCCTGCTTCTTCCAGGCTGATGTCTGCGAGAGAGTTCGCATGGCTGATCGTGACGCGACCTTGCCAGCCTGCTTCTTCTGTCATTTTAGCCAGACGCTTGAACGTAAACACCCCGAGATGATCCGGATCATGTAAGTGAACGTCGATTGGTGCATTCGCTTCGACTGCCAGCTCAAAAATGGTAGCGAGCGATTTCTCGATGTTTTGATCCACTGTCGCCGGGTCTACACCGCCGACGTAGGTCGCACCCATTTTCAAGGCTTGGCGGATGTTCTCCACTTGGTTGCTTCGCAGAAGACCTTGCTGCGGGAAGGCTACGACTTCGCAATGCAGTCGGCCGCTGAAGGTCTCAAGCGCTGCCATGGTTGCTTCCAGGTTTTTGAGTCCGATAAACGGATCAATATTGCAATGGGAGCGAATATGAGTCGAGCCTGCGGACAGCAGCAATTCCAGCATTTTTTCAGCCCGCTCTTGTGCGGTTGGCAGCAGCTTCGGCATGAGCTGGCTCTCTTCTTCCAGTCGACCCAAGATGTTTTTTACTGGTGTAACAGCTTTCCACGGACCGCCGTAGTACGTTTTATCGATGTGGATGTGCATATCCCGAAATGACGGCAACGCCAACAGACCGCTGGCATCCTTTGTTGGCAGCTCGGTCTGTGGAGCAGCTCCACTCACGATCTGTGCAATTCGTCCGTCTTCTATTAAAAGATGCGCCACTTCAGTATCTGTAGCAACCACCTTGTCATTTTCTTTGCGGTACCCGCTCTCCAAGCGGACGTTGGTTATCCAATAGGCTGTAGACATCTATCCATGACATCCTTTCTATTTAAAAGTACTACCACTCACCCGCTACACGGTTGCCTTGGAAAAGCACGACCTTGCGCTTCGCACGTCTCGCAACAGCTTCAGCTGAACATGTTGCTTCGACTGCCATCAGGCTCGCCTCATCTCCAACCAATGGCCACAGACGATTCCCGGCATCATCGAGCGTGATCCGCCCTTCTGTCACGAAGCCGAGTGCTGCGCCTAATGATCTTTCATCCGTCAGGCGGAAGCGTTCAGCCAGTCGCCCTGCTTTTTCCAGCAGGTCTCCACTGCCAAAGGGTGTCCAGTTGTCTGTCAGGCTGTCGTTGCCGAGCATGACGGCAACACCTTCCTGATGCAGCAACGGAATCGGAATGGTCGGGCGATTAATCGGCACTGTCGATGCAATGGAGACGCCAAGGGAGGCGATGCGCTGAGCCAGCTCTCTGGCTTCCTCCTGCGAAACATCTCCCAATCCCATCGCGTGACTAATCGTGACACGTCCCTGCCAGCCTGCCTCTTCAGTCAGAGCGGCGAGGCGCTTCATCGTAAACATTCCGAGATGACCTGGATCATGCAAATGCATGTCGATGTCGGCATCCGCTTCTACCGCCAGCTCTAGCATCGTTTGCAGGGAACGCTCAATGTCGCCGTCTACACCACCCGGATCGACGCCGCCCACATGTGTTGCGCCTTGTCGCAGTGCCTCGCGTACCATGTCGCGTGCCTGTGTACGCAGCATCCCATAATGCGGAAAAGCGACGATTTCGTGGGACAAGCGGTCTGCATACGTCTCAAACGCACTCTTCATTCCTTCCAAAAACCCAAGACCGACCTGTGGGTCCACATGACAATGCGTCCTTACATGCGTAACGCCTGTTTCCACCAATAGCGAGAGGATATTTTCTGCTCCTGTCTGAGCCTGCTTGAGATACATCGGCAACAGTCCTCTGTCCTCTGCATGGCGTTCAAACAAGTTTTTTACGGGAGTTGTCGCCTTCCATGGGCCGCCGAAATACGTTTTTTCCAGATGAATGTGCTTCTCGGCCATTGACGGCAGGATCAGTAAGCCTTTCGCGTCCTTTTTCGGCAGCCCATCCTCCAAAATCTCACTGGAAGGGACAATGCGTGTGATTTTTCCATTCTCAATGAGCAAATCGCACAGCTCTGTCCGCGTTCCACTGACTACGCCTTCTTCCCACTCATACCCGCTTTCCAATCGAGCGTTGACGATCCAATAAGGAGAAGATTTCACCGGCTTTTCACCCCTCTTAAACGTTCACTTCTTCCACTTGCCCAGAAGCCAGATTGCCTTTGAAAAAGACAGCGTGTCGATCTGCACGGCGCGCGATCGCTTCTGCTGAGCAGGTCGCATCCACGAGGATCAGGCTAGCGTCTTCCCCTTGTGCTGGCCACAGCTGCGTTCCGTTGGCATCCAGCGTCGTTTTGCCACCCGTGATATAACGCAGGGATTGGGACAAGGACAGCTCGTCCAGCCAACGATTGCGTTCAGCCAGTCGCCAGAGTCGCTCAAGCACATCACCATTTCCATATGGCTGCCATGTGTCAAAAATATTGTCGCAGCCTACCGCCACATCTACGCCATTTTGGTTCAACAGCTGTACAGGTGGGATCACGCGGCTAAATGGAACGCTGGTGATGATCGTGATGCCTGCTTCTCGCAGGATCGTCGCCATCTCTTCTGCTTCTTGTACAGGGATGTCTCCGAGAGCAAAAGCATGGCTGATCGCAACGCGACCTTGCCAGCCAGCGTCAACGGTCATCGCTGCCAATCGCTTCATCGTGTAGGTGCCCAAATGTCCCGGGTCATGCAGATGCAGGTCCACGCCTGCGTTTGCTTCTACCGCCAGCTCCATCATCTGGTGCAAGGATTCTTCTATATCGCCGTCCACATTAGCTGGGTCTACGCCCCCCACGTGAGTCGCACCTTGGCGTAATGCTTCACGCAAAAGTGCTTTTGCGTCTGTACGCAACAAGCCGTGCTGCGGAAATGCCACGATCTCGTGTGTAACCCGATCCGCGTAAGTTGCCAATGCTGCTTTTACTGATTCCAAATTGGAGATTCCCACTTCCGGGTAAATGTCCACATGTGTACGCACGTGTGTGGAGCCATAGGACAAGAGTATCGCCAACAGATTCTCCGCACGCTCTTGTGTGGTTGTCGGCAATCCCGGCAGTGTGCGCTTTTCAATTTCGCAGCGCTCAATAATATTGGACACAGGAATGACTGCCCGCCATGGTTCTCCCTGAAGCGTTTTGTCCAAATGAACATGCTTCTCTACTAATGATGGGAGTGCCAATAAGCCTTTTGCATCCTTTTGCAAAATACCGTCAGTAAGGCTCTCTGTCGCCGGTACAATGCGCGCGAATTTTCCGTCTTTTACTAACATGTGAAACAAGGATGCCTCTGTCCCCGTGACGACACCGTTTTCCCGACGGTAACCCGTCTCCAAACGAACATTGGTCAACCAATAGGTAACGCCCATCCATTATCCACCCTCTCTTTGTCTCTCTCCATTCCTTTCTCCCCCATTATCTAGGAAGCCGGAAGACTTGATTTGCACAATCTTTACGTCTATTTTCACTATTTTTACGACTTGTTCAAATTGCCTTTACTTCGTACATTTTTCTGATAACTTTGACGTAAGCAAAGGAGGGGTTACACCATGAAGGTTGAGATCGCACCAACCAATCAAGCTCTTCCGCCGAAAGCAGCGGCTGCACGCCCTGGCAGATGGCGGACTTTTTACAGGAAACTACGAAAAAACAAACTCGCCATGGTAGGCGGCTGTATCGTGATTTTTTACATCGCCATTGCACTGCTGGCACCATTCATCGCTCCCTACGATCCATACGAGATTGATTTGGTTAACAAATTGAAGCCACCATCTGCTGAACACTGGATGGGTACCGATGACAAAGGTCGAGATGTAATGAGCCGTCTCTTATACGGAACGCAGCTCTCGATGTCCGTCGGATTTGTCGCCGTCTTTATTGGTGCATTTTTCGGAATTATTCTCGGCTTACTATCCGGTTACTACGGAGGCTGGGTAGATACGGTCATCTCCCGTATCATCGATGTTCTGCTCGCCTTCCCGGGAATCCTGCTTTCACTGGCCATCGTCAGTGCATTGGGCCCAAGTCTCTTTAACGTAATGATCGCCGTTGGTATCTTCTCGATCCCTGTGTTTGCACGGATTGTTCGCGGTTCTACCCTGACTGTGAAAAAGCTGGAATACATCGATGCGATCCGCTCACTCGGTGCCAACGACTTTACAATTATCTTTAAACACATTTTTCCAAACATTTTGTCTCCTATTATCGTACAGGCAACGATGCGCCTAGCTACCGCGATTCTATCCGCAGCTGGTCTTTCGTTCCTCGGTTTGGGAGCGCAGCCTCCTCTTCCTGAGTGGGGTGCCATGCTCAGTAACGGACGCGACTTCTTGTTTACCGCTCCTCACCTGGCCATGTTCCCTGGTTTCGCTATTGCCACTCTTGTTCTCGGCTTCAACATCTTTGGAGACGGCCTCAGGGACGCTCTCGATCCACGAATGAAAACTTAGGAGGGAATGCTACATGTTTGTTTACATTATCCGTCGCCTGCTGCAGATGATTCCCGTCCTGCTCGGTGTCATTCTGGTTGTCTTTTTGATCATGCAAATGGTTCCTGGCGACCCGGCGGTATTGCTTGCCGGTGAAGGCGCTTCTGAAGAAACGATTGCGAAAATGCGTACACAGCTCGGCTTGGAT
This sequence comes from Brevibacillus jepli, assembly GCF_047229145.1. Classification (NCBI taxonomy): domain Bacteria; kingdom Bacillati; phylum Bacillota; class Bacilli; order Caryophanales; family Paenibacillaceae; genus Brevibacillus; species Brevibacillus jepli. The sequence continues at coordinate 14,302 of NZ_JBFEFW010000030.1, read as the reverse complement.
CAGCCGATCATGGTTCAATACTTTCAATATGTCGCCAGCGTGTTCCAAGGCGATCTAGGTACATCACTTCGCTCGAATCTCCCCGTATGGGATGAGATCATGGCGCGCTTACCTGCTACCATCGAGCTCGCCGTTGCCAGTATTTTTGTAACGGTTGTTCTCGGGATGATCGCAGGTATCATCTCAGCTACCAAGCAATACTCTGCTGCAGATATTACGATCATGGTTATTGCCTTGCTCGGTGTATCCCTGCCTAGCTTTTGGCTCGGCTTGAGCTTGATCTACACGTTCTCCGTCAAGCTGCAAATCTTCCCGGTTGCTGGCTGGGGCACCTGGAAGCACATGATTTTGCCAGCCATTACACTTGGTACGGCAGGAGCAGCCATCGTTGCCCGTATGACCCGCTCCAGTATGCTCGACGTTGTACGCCAAGACTACATCCGCACAGCAAAAGCGAAAGGCTTGCGAGAATCAGTCATCGTTTACAAGCACGCACTGAAAAATGCGTTGATTCCGATCATCACCGTCGTTGGTTTGCAGTTCGGTTTCCTTTTGGGTGGTACGGTTCTCGTTGAATCGGTATTTGCCATCAACGGTTTGGGTCGTTTGATCGTCGATGCGATCCGCATGCGTGATTTGCCTGTCGTACAAGGCGGCGTACTGATCGCTTCTATTATCTTCGTGTTCGTAAACCTGCTCGTCGATGTATTGTATCGCTACTTCAATAAACGAATTGATCTGAACTAAGGAGGGATCACCATGCCGGAACAACAAGATATCATCCTGGACGTTCGCAATCTGCAAACGCATTTTTTCACAGACGATGGCGTCAGTAAAGCAGTGGACGGCGTTGATTTCTCTCTTAATAGAGGAGAAACACTAGGTCTGGTAGGAGAATCGGGATGTGGAAAAAGTATCACTTCCCTCTCGATCCTGCGTTTGATTGCCAGTCCTCCGGGAAAAATTGTAGGAGGAGAAATTCTTTTCAAAGGGCAAGACCTGACGAAAAAATCGGAATCAGACATGCGCGCGATCCGTGGCAACGAGATTTCGATGATTTTCCAAGAGCCAATGACTTCGCTTAATCCGGTTTATTCGGTTGGGGAACAAATCGCAGAGGTATTGCGCCTGCACCAAAACATGGGGCGTAAGGAAGCCTGGGACAAAGCAGTAGACATGCTGCGTCTGGTTGGTATTCCTTCCCCGGAAAAACGCGCAACCCAAGAGCCGCATGAATTGTCTGGTGGTATGCGCCAGCGCGTCATGATTGCGATGGCTCTCGCCTGCCGCCCTGAAATTTTGATCGCGGATGAACCGACCACAGCTTTGGACGTTACGATTCAGGCTCAAATTCTTGAGCTGATGAAAAAGCTGCAAGTCGAAATGGGCATGAGCATTATCATGATTACGCATGACCTGGGTGTCGTTGCTGAAACATGTGATCGCGTAGCGGTGATGTACGCAGGAAAAGTCGTGGAGTATACGACTGCACAAAACTTGTTCGCAAATCCACGCCATCCATATACGGCAGGGCTGATGAACTCCCTCCCCCGTCTGGATGAGGATGTGGAAGAGCTGCAAGCAATTAAAGGCAATGTTCCAAGTCCGTTCAACATGCCTGTAGGATGCCGATTTGCCCCGCGTTGCCCTCATGCAACGGAGCTGTGCAACACGAAGCTCCCTGAGCTGCTGGAGTATGCAGACGGAAGCAAGGTACGCTGCTGGATGTATACGTCTGAGTGGGACGGCGACATCAAGACTGCTACGGAAGTGGGGGTATGACCAATATGACGACACAAGCCAATCCAACGAAAAAACCACTGCTCGAAGTGAAAAATCTCAAGCAGCACTTCCCGATCAAGGGCGGCATATTAGGGCGTACCGTCAACCATGTAAAAGCCGTTGATGACATCACCTTCACGATCTATGAAGGAGAAACACTCAGTATTGTAGGCGAATCCGGTTGTGGGAAATCCACTACCGGTCGAGCCATCCTCCGTCTGGATGAACCGACGAGCGGAACGGTATTATTCGAAGGACAAGATCTGCTGGCGATGTCCAAGAAGCAAATGCGCGACATGCGCAAGCATTTGCAGGTCATTTTCCAGGACCCATTCGCTTCACTCAACCCGCGCCAATCTGTATCGGCTATTCTCGGGGAAGCACTGGCCATCCAAAATATCGTACCTGCGCATCAAAGACGCGAGCGCATTATCGAGCTGCTCGGCTATGTAGGCTTGCGCCCGGATCAAATTGACCGCTTCCCGCATGAATTCAGTGGCGGACAACGCCAACGGATCGGGATTGCACGTGCACTCGCGATGCAGCCGAAGCTGATCATTTGTGACGAAGCCGTATCGGCACTCGACGTATCTATTCAGGCACAAGTGCTGAATCTCTTGAAATCGTTGCAAAAGCAGTTCAAGCTGACGTATTTGTTCATCTCCCATGACCTCGGTGTCGTTCGTCACATCTCTGATCGCGTCATGGTGATGTACCTCGGTAAAGTGGTAGAGATCGCGGATAAAAAGTCGCTGTTCGACAGTCCGAAGCATCCTTACACTCAGGCACTCTTGTCTGCTATTCCGGTGCCAGACATAAACAAAAAGCAGGAGCGGATCATTCTGCGGGGTGACGTGCCATCGCCGATCAACCCTCCACAGGGCTGCCGCTTCCATACGCGTTGCCCTTATGCGATTGATCGCTGCAAAACGGAAGTGCCAGAACTCATTAGCGTACACAGTTCACATCAGGTTGCGTGCCATCTGGTTTAAAGCGGTTGTTACAAAAGTCGACTTTTTGAACTTGATTTTAGAGATTAAAATTTTCTAAAAATAAAAGAGAACACGAAGCAGCATGATATGATGGTAACTGCAAAATCTATCCATACAGAAGGGATCTCATGATAAGCTTCGAAGGTTTCACGTTACTCATTCTGCTGTTCATTTTGGCTCCTATCATAGGGGCTATTGCTTTATTGTTTCTGTTCATTTTCGAGAAGCGGATTGATCTGTTAGAAAACAAGAATCTGAAGATCGAGCTGGAAAAAGAACTGCAGCAAGCACTTTACAATCAGCTCAACCAACAAATCCAGCCTCACTTCTTGTTTAATACGTTAAATGTCATCCTGAGTCTTGCACGATTGAACCGAACGAAGGAGCTGGTGAGAGCGATTGAAGTCCTCTCCCAGTTCCTCAAATTCAAATACAAGTCCACTGAGCCATTGATTTCATTGGAGCGTGAGATCACGTATACGGAGCAATATTTGGAGATTCAGAAGCTGCGCTTCGGAGATCGACTCCGGATTCAGCTAGAATGCGCAGATGACCTTCTACCTGCATCCATCCCTCCGTTCGTCTTGCAAACGCTCGTGGAAAACGCATTTAAGCATGGTTTGGAACGAAAAATGGGCGAAGCTACCCTAGAAATCCGCGTCAGCCGTATCGATGATGATGTCACACTTGAAGTCATCGACAACGGTTCTTCCGGACTCACAGCCTTCCAGAATGAAAGCGAGATCGAAACTGAACAGCCACATGAGAAGAGCGGCCACGGGTTGGACAACATCCGCAGGCGGCTTCACCTTTGTTTTGGTGATCATGCGCATCTGGAGCTTGCTCCACTATCTGAGGGAGGAACTCTCGTGACTGTCAGGTGGCCCTGTATTTACGAACAAATCGATCTGAGGTGAGAAGATGAACGTACTACTCGTGGATGACGAACCATTGGAGCTGGAGCAACTCGAATATTTGATTCAGCCCATGTTCCCCTTGTGGAAATTCTACAAGGCCGCAGATGGCAGCCAAGCCATGGCGATCAGCCAGAAGGTTCCTCTTCATCTCGCCTTTCTGGACATTAATCTTCCGGGGAAATCCGGGCTGGTGCTTGGCGAAGAGCTGAGAGCCCAGCACAAAGACATCGAGCTCATCATTGTAACGGCTTATCAAGATTTTCATTATGCCAAGCAATCGATCCGACTCGGAGTCGTGGATTACATCACGAAGCCCGTGATTGAGAGCGAGCTGGTCGACATTCTGAAAAAATATCAGAAGAGCCCTGCCCTCTCCGCTTACACGCGAATTATTTCCGATGCGATGAACATCATTCATCAAAAATTCGCGGAGAAGCTGAATTTGGCTGATTTGGCCGCAGAGGTCCATATCAATCCAACTTATTTGAGCCGCCGGTTTCATGAAGAAGTAGGCGTCTCTTTTTCCGAGTATTTAATGCAGTACCGCATTCAAATGTCAAAGAAGTTCCTGATCGCTCATCCTGATTGGAGTATCTCGACGGTTGCCGAGCGGACTGGCTTCAATAGCCAACATTATTTCAGCACCATTTTTCGCAAGGTAGTCGGGAAAACCCCGAAAGAATACCGGGACAAGGGGAATGCATCTTGACCTACTTATCGTTTCGCGAATACGTGGTAGGTGCAGCGAAGATCGGCATCGGACTTGGGGTCGTCTCGATCCTTGCCCGCTGGGTGACCGGCAATACGATATTCGGTTCACCAGAAGCACTCGTCAAATACGGGATATTTGGCGGGATCGGCTTCGCTTTGATGGGAGCATTTGCCCTTAGCATGTTTGGTCTCTTAGGACGCAGAGTACGCCGAGAGTTATCCGAAGGGATGACGATCGGAGATTACATGCGTGACAAGCTGCATCCGTTTGGTTACTGGCTGATGATCATCATTCTCTTGATTACCACGATTGAAGCGATGTTTGTTCAGGGAATGGCCGGGGGAGTACTGCTTAACATCTTGTTCGGCTTGCCGATCCCACTCGGATTGCTCTGTTTTTTTGGATTTTGTGTATTGTTCGCAGGCATCGGAGGAATACGCTCCATCCATCGTTTTGCTATCGTGCAGATCGTCATAACGTTTGCGGCCATCATCCTGATTCCCGTCTACTTTTTCGTTGGCAAAGGGGTCGAGCACGTCTATAACGGGCTACGCCTCTACCATCCCTACCTTCTAGTGCTCAACAACAACGAGGGTCTTTTTTTTATCATCACCGGGCTGTTGATTGGGTTTGGGCAAGTGTTTGTCGATCAGGCATCGTGGCAGCGGCTCTATATGATGGAAGAAAAAAAGATCGTTCCTATCTTTCTGGTGTCCGGTCTGATTTTTGCCACCGTACCTCTGGCGTTTTCCTCGCTGATCATCATTGTCCTTTTTACAGGCGGCTTCGATGATATTTACTCGCTGCTGTTTGATCTCGTCCGCAAGATTGAAACAATGTTCCTGCTTGTCCTGTTTGTCCTCTGTTCTTTTGGAGCGATCATGTCCGCTTTTGGTGCGGGTCTTCATTCCATGATCAGCCTGATGGTGAATAACGTCTATCAGCTGTTCCGTCCGGAGGCTTCTGAACGGCAAAAAATTCGTTTGGGCTACATCCTTGCCATTGCCATCGGTGCACTCTCGTACGGTTTAACGTTTTACTTCCAGCCAACCTTGCTGGATCTGCTCTTCTTCTTTGGCATTATTTATGCCTCGCTGTTTTTGCCTGTCGTCGTCATCGTGTTGACGAGGGGGAAGGCACATAATTTCATCTTGATCAGCGCAGTAATTGGGTGCGTCGCAGGCTATAGCAGCCGGATGCTTGTCGATCCGATGATGGCAATCTGGATTGCCTCCTTATGTACCGCTCTGGTCTTAACTGCCTACTTGTGCATGACCTGGCTGTGGAAACGGTACATCCGAACACCCGATCACACTCGCTGACCCACAGGAAGGAACGAATCCTATGCTACGCTCCTACTTGCTGCTCATTTTTTGCGTAACCGCTTGGGGTAGCAATTTCGTCTTCGGGAAAATGCTCGTAGCCGAATTTTCTCCGCTCTTTTTATCGGCTATGCGCCTCTTGTTCATCGTGTTATTTTTACTCATCTGGTCCAGAGGGCGTCTGAAAATGCCAAAGCTGACTCGTACGGACTGGCTCCTGCTCGCGGTACTCGGAGTTGTCGGGGTATTCATCAATCAGTGGTCCTTCTACAAAGGGCTGGTTACGGCTGATCCCACCACCTCTGCGCTCATCTTGGCACTGACGCCGATAACAACAGCCCTCTTGGCCGCCTTGTTCCTAAAGGAATCGCTGACTGGCCGCATGGCAATTGGTTCGGTCATCGGTACATCAGGCGTTTTATTCGTCATTTATACAGGGGCAGAGCTGCATTTTGATGTAGGTATCCTCTGGATTGTATTGACGATGCTGACATTCGCGACCTCGATCATACTCGTCAGGGTGCTGGGACATCGACTCCCTCCACTCGTGACGACGCTCGTATCCAATTTGATCGGCTTCGGATCAATGCTGCCTTTTGTCCTGATCAGCATCCCTACGGCCACGGTAAGCACCAGCCTCTCAGCATGGATTCTCTTGTTCGTCACCGCTGTCGTCATGCACGGCATTGTGACCTTGATCTGGAACAGTCAACTACAGAAGGTAGGCGCCGCCAAAGCCGCGATGTTTGCTAATCTGGAGCCGTTTATTGCCATGCTCTTTGGCTTGCTGCTCTTGGCAAAGCCTGTGACAGCCGTGCAGTTTTTCGGTGCGATTCTCATCATCGCGGGCGTGACATTGACCACAACCTCCAAGGAACCGCGTGAAAAGAAGAAGCTCTCCTCGCTGTCATCCTGAGCAAAGCAGTTCGCCGATCTTTTCATAGTAAAACAGTCGGAATTGTAGTTGAGAAGTACAGTTTCATTGCTATATACTAGAAGAAAGGCGTACCGTTACATCGTGATATGAGGAGGGGACAGTCCATGTCTACCGTAAAACTATCCCAGTGGGAAACGATGCTGTTAGAGGCAGCACGTGCCCATGGATTCGTCGATGAGGAAATCATCCACAAGCTGAGAACTGGTGACCCTGCGCCTTTTTCGGACGTGGAGGGCGGTAAGTACGATTACACCCATCTCTTTGAACTGTCCAAAAACGATCCCACTACGCTCGAAATAGCGATTCGCGAAGGCTATCAGATCAAGTTCACGACTTTTAACGGGATCAAGTTTTTGCTGAACAAGCGCTACAGCCTCCAAGCAGAGCGCGATTATCAGGTCGAAGAACAAGCGCTGCACCAGGTTCGCTTACCAGACGATGCGCTGGCGTGGATGCACAGGACAATCTCCCCTAACTGGCGAATTGTTGAACTAGAAAAGCTCGCAGACACCAAGGAAACGCTCGTCAGATTTGAACTGGCAGCATCATAAATACGAAAGAGCACTTTCCTTTAATGGAGAGTGCTCTTTTTTCGAAATGTGAGTAAAGGATTGCCTTATACAGCGTACTTGGCTGGCATACGAGACTACCTCTAGCCTTTTACCGCACCCTGAGTGAGCCCTTCCACCAAGTACTTTTGGCAAAAGGCAAACAAGAGCATCGTCGGAATGACCGACAGCACTGTCGCTGCCGACATCGCTCCCCATTCGATATCGTACTTTTTGATGAATGCGTTCATCGCGACGGGAATCGTTTTGACAGACTCTTCATCAATGAACAGAACCGCCATAATCAGCTCGTTCCAGCATTGTACGAAGGCGAAAATAAACGTGGCCGCAATCCCGGGGAGCATGATCGGCACAATGACGCGAAACAATGCGCTCAACCGGGAACAGCCGTCCATCATCGCTGCTTCCTCCAAGGCGTTTGGTATCCGTTGGAAAAAGCCAGACATGATAATTGTACAAAACGGGATCAGCATAACTGTATAGATGAGCATCAGCGAAAACAGGCTGTTTAGGATGTGCATCTTCGACATCATCATGTACAACGGCGCCATGCCAATGAACATCGGAATCATTTGGGTGATGAGAAATCCGAACATCACCTGACGCTTTCCCTTAAACGAAAAACGGGCCAACACGTAACCGCCGAGCATCGCGATGAACACGACCATAGCCGAGGCGACCACAGAAACGAGAAAGCTGTTCCAGATGTACACCTGAAAGTGGGATATTTGAAAGATCTCCAAGTAGTTGATCAATGTCACCTGTTCCGGCCAATATTGAATCGGAAGCGAAAAGATTTCCTTTTGGCCTTTGAGCGACGTAATGATAATCCAATACAGCGGGAAAATGGCGAACGCCAGAAACAGGGTTAGTACAATCGCTCGGCCAGTCCTCCACCATAGATGTTCACGATGCATCAGAAGTCCCCTCCCTTCTCGACTTTGGTCGCTTTCACGTAAAAGATCGTGAACAACATCAGAATCAACACGATAATGACACCCACTGCCGAGGCTTGCCCGTAATCTTGTCCGAAAATGACCTTATCGATCATGTACGTAGCGAAAATATGCGTAGACCCAGCAGGTGCGCCATTCGTCATGGCATAAATAATATCCGGGAAGTTGAGAATCCAGATCACCCGCAACAGGATCGTCACCAGCATCGTCGGCATGATATACGGCAGCGTCACGCTCCAAAACTGCTGAATCCGCCCCGCTCCATCCATCGCCGCCGCTTCGTACAGCTCCTCGGGAATCGATTGCAGGGCTGCCAGAATCATGATGGCAAAAAACGCGACGCCATACCAAATATTCGCGATAATGACGGCAGCCATTGCCCACGTGCCATCGGCCAAAAACGAGATTGGCGCATCGATTATCCCTATTTTCAGCAACAAATCATTGATGACTCCAAACTGAGCATTAAACATCCAACGCCAGATCAAGCCGATCAAGAAACCGGACATGGCCCACGGGAAAAAGACAAACGCCTGATAAATCCCTCTCCCGCGGAATTTTTTGCGCATCAAGAGAGCCAGCATGAAGCCAAACAGCAACTGAAACACGAGCGAGAAAAACACCCAGTAAAAGCTGTTCATGGCAACTCGCGGGAAGTCTGGGCTTGTCAGAACGTTCACGAAGTTGTCCAGCCCGATGAACTGAATATTCATCAAATCAAACAAGGTATAGTTTTGAAAAGACATGATGATGCCACGCACGAGTGGATAATACGTAAACACCGAAACAAACAAAATCGCGGGCAAAAGGCACAAAAATATGAAGCGCCCTTCTTTTGCTATCCGGAACGCTTTCTTTCCGTCCGGCACCACCTGCTTCGTCGTCATGACGATGGGTTTTTGTGTGTCCAAGCTACCATCCCCCCACGTCTATTTCCGTTCGGCTTTTTCTTTCGTCCAGTATTGATCCCATTTTTTCAACAGGTCCTCTGCGGTGAGCTGATCGAGCAAAAAGCTCTGAATATCTTTATCCGCCGTGCTTTGCCAAGCTCCCCAGCCTTTGTAGTCGACTGGACGGGACACGTCGAGGAATTTCGTCGGTTGCTGGCTCATCTCAATAAACGGCTGGAAGTAACCCGTCTTGTAAAATTCATCTTCTGCCGCGCTTTTCACGACGGGAATCGTGGATGTCTTTTTCGCAAAATGAGTGCTCTGTTCCGGATCGGAGAGGAATTCAATCAGCTTCCACGCCTCTTCCTTGTGCTTCGAGTACGCCGTCATCCCCCAGCCTGGACCACCGACTACTTGCTGTGCCACGCCGGATGGACCTATCGGGATCGGAGCCGTCGCCCATGTGCCTTCCTGCATTTTCTCTTTGGCTCCATCAATGACATCAGGGTCTTGAATCAGCATGGCAGTCGAACCCGCTACGAAGCCCTGTACCATCTCCTGAAAGCCCCAGCTCACGGAATCTTTGGGAGAGGCTTCTTTGTAGAGCTGTTTGTAATACTGCATCGCTTCCAGTGATTGCGGAGTGGAGAAGATCGTACGTCCATCCTTCATGAAAAAGGCAGAGTCAGGGTCGACCTCTGTACCATTGTAGGCCCACATGGTGATCAGCGCGTAATCCCACCCGGTTGCTCCTCCACGAAAGCTGTACCCGTAGCGGTTTTTGGCAGGGTCAGTCAGCTTCTTGGCCGCAACCAAGAGCTCATCCCACGTCTTCGGCACCTCGATACCAGCTTCCTTAAACCAATCCGTCCGGTAGTACAAGACGCGCTGGTACAAGCCATTCGGAATGTAATAAGGCGTATTGTCCACCCAAGTGGCTCGGCGTTTGGCGACGTCTGTCAGCTGATCGTAATTTTGCCACTTGTCGGTGTAAGGCTTCAAATTTTCGATAAAGCCGTTCATCGAAAACTGCTTGGCATTGAATTCCCGGACTTCCAGCACATCCAGCTCTTCTTTTGCCATCAGCATCTGTGTGATCTTCTGATCCGCTCCTTCAAATGGTGGTGAAATCAGATCGACCTTGATCCCCGGATTCTTCGCTTCAAACTGGGCTAGCATTTCTTTTAGCAACGCAGTTCGTTGTGGGCTGGTAATGCTCTCGACCATTTTTAACGTGATGCCATTCGCACCTGACGACGATGCTGAGTCAGGAGTGGCCGCTGGCTGACTACAGCCTACAAGCAATGCTGTCGCCATCGATAATTGGAGCGCCACAGATATCCAGGAACGAAACCCCATACACGAACCCCCTCATGATCTTTTTGCGAGATAGTTCGTATTATATTAAATATTCTGAATTATAAGTTTTAATATCTTTACCAGTTTTTTCGTTTTCTTTACTAGTTGTTCCTATCTCACAAAAAAATATCCCGCCCACGAATTAGTAGTGGACAGGATGTTTTCGTTTACTCACTTCGGCAAAGCATTCTAAGCCCCAGGAGGACTGCCCATGCTTGCTGTTGTTCTTTGAAAAAGAAGCGGAGTGGCTGACCGGTTTGTACATCGATCAGTGTGTCGTGGCTGCTTGCGCGTAACTCGTACTCCATACCAGCTACCTCTGCTACAGGAGCATCACCTCGCAGGAAGAGTCGCAATCTTCCGCCTTCCCCTGACGTGTAGGTCCCGACGATCTTTTCTAGCTCTTCTTTCGTTGGAGAATAGTGAGGTGCCTCGCTTTCTTTGTGTGCAATCGGTAAGCCAAGCCCAGCATTTACAGCCGCCAGACAAACATTGCGGATTGGCACATTTTCCAGATTGGACAGCACAGTGACGACGAGTCCTTTTTCTGGTACAAAGCCGAAGTTAGAAGACACACCTGGCTGACCACCGCCATGCTCTACTAGCGTCATCCCTGCATAATCCGGTGTTGTCTTGAGCGCATAGCTATACCAGCTGTTTTGGGGTAGACGATGGACAGGCTGCCACATCGCTGTAAGCAAGGCTTCGTCTGCGATCTGTTTTTCTTTATAGCGCCCTGCCTGGATGTAGATTTGTCCGTACTTCAGCAAATCGACGACATTGGATCGGATGCCTCCCCCGACTTCATAGTTGCCGAGCGTCGGCCACTCCGCCTTTTTCAGCTGCTGGTTCTCCCCATTAACATAAGGGACGGAGACATCTGAAAAACGGGCGACCTCCTCCAGGCTATACGTTGAGCGATCCATTTCGAGCGGCTCTAGCAGCTGTTCCGTTACATATGTACGGTAGCCCTGCCCAGTGATTCGCTCAATGATGGCTCCAAGCAGAAGAAACATGTCGTTGCTATAACTGATATACTCCCCCGGAACACCTAGGGGTTCAAATGGTACTTCGCTCAAATACTCAATGTGCTCCGGTAATCTCGTGAGTTCTTCACGACGCAGCAGCGGAGGAACTCCTGAAGTGTGAGAGAGAAGATGGTGAATGGTGATTTGCTCAAGAGAAATGCTCCCCTTCAAACGTAAGTCAGGCAAATATTTGCCAATCGGGTCATCGATTGAGAGCTTGCCTGCTGCCACAAGCTGCATGATGGCTACAGCCGTAAACGATTTGGTGACCGAAGCAATGCCGAAAATGGTCGTGGGTGTTACTGGCTGATTCGTATCGAGATCGGTCACACCAAAGCCTCTTTGATAGATGCTCTCACCATTCCGGGAGATACCAATAGAGAGCCCTGGCACCTTTTCCTTTTCCATGAACTGCTGCACAAATGCTTCCAGACCTGAAACGCTTGCGTGGTCCATACCATTCCCCTACCTTTGGCAATAAGTTACTAGCTAGCAAAAAGAGTGTTCCATAAGACTTTCAACTCGCCCTAGGAACACCCCTGCTCTACGTAATCTCATATTTTTTCATTTTATTGTACAGCGTGCCTCGTGCGATTCCCAGCTGCTTCGCTGCCTTTGTTAAATTGTAACGCGTGTCGTTCAGAGCTTCCACGATTTGCGTACGTTCATCGCTCGACGCAGTCTGCAAAAGCCGCTTGCTATCTATGCTTGTGCCTGCTGACTCCTGGATCATATCCGGTATATGCCATGGGAAGATTCGGTCATCCTCCGCAAAGACGACGGCATGCTCGATCGCATTTTTCAGCTCGCGTACATTACCCGGCCAATCGTACATACGCAATGCGTCCATTGTATCGGGCATCAAACGGTATGCGAATGATCCGTGCTGGTGCTTGCCCAAAAAATGCTCGGCCATCGGTACGATATCTTCTTTACGCTCCCGCAGTGGTGGGACTTTTAGCTCGATGGAATTCAAGCGGTAGTACAGATCCAAGCGAAATTGCCCTGCTTCCGCCATTTTTTTCAGATCCTTATTGCTTGCAGCCACAATCCGAATATCCAAAGGACGGGCTTTATATTCTCCGATACGCGTCACTTGCTTCTCCTGCAATACACGGAGCAGCATGGCCTGGATGGGCAGTGGGAGCTCAGCGATTTCATCCAGGAACAAGGTGCCCCCGTCTGCTACTTCAAACAGCCCGACCTTCCCTTCCTTCAATCCTCCTGTAAATGTCCCTGGCGCATACCCAAACAGTTCGCTTGCAACCAGATCATGGGCGAAAGCCGCACAGTTCACCGCAACAAATGGCTTATGTCTTCGCATGCTATGATCGTGAATGTACTGGGATAGCACTTCTTTCCCCGTCCCGCTCTCTCCAATCAAGAGAACGGACATCTCACGTCCAGCGACCTTGTCCAATTTTTGCAGGAGACCAAGCCACTCGGGTGACTCCCCCACCATTTCCTTTGCAGTTCCATTGCTCGGCAGTCCACGGTTTAGCGATTTATTGCCAGCTATTTCAACTACTTTCGCAGCTCGCACAGGTTGACGGCGCATTTGGATCAGAGCACCGATAATCCGATTTTTGTAAGAGACGAGCTGTAGTCGACCTGTGGAAGGATCGGTTGAAAAAGGCAAAGGACGCTCAACGGGAACGATTGCAGCTAATAGCGAAAGGTCCGACTGCTCCTGACAAGCCTGGAAAAAATGCTGCCAGTCGAATCGGTTGCACCACTCTTGCTGATCCGTCGTAGCCGGATCATTGCTCCGCACGATCTGACCATCCAAATCAACGGCCACTAATAAATCATTGGCAATCGACAGCTCTTTTTCGAGAAAGGTTTTTTCGAGATAAAGCCGATGAATTTGAAGCTGATTAAAAATCTCCATCTCCATGCTTTTCGCGATTGTCTGCGTCAAGACCAGGGCGTGGGCTGGAAAATCCTCGGCAAAGCTCGTCAAATCCAATACGCCAATTGCCTGTTTGGTGATCGGATGAAAAATCGGCACACCCGCGCAGGAAATATTTTGCCAGCTCTCACAAAAGTGCTGTGCATCGTGGATGACGACTGGTTCCCCTGCCACCAGCGTGGTGCCAAAGGCAGTCGTTCCGCAGAGCTCCTCACTCCATACCCCGCCTGGAACCGCATTGAAGCTGGTTAACAGCTCCATCAGTTCGTTATCGGCGTAAACGTTTAGTAATCTCGCTTTGTTATCCGCTACTATAATGGAATAGTTTGTATGAATGAAAGATTGGATTTTTGGGATAATCGATTGATACGCATGGTATAACAAGCTGGATTCCTGTAGCATATGGACGTCCATTTGGTTGAGTACTTCAGGCGTTTTTCGCAAATTCGGATCGATTTTATACGACAAGCTCCTGCTCCACGACTCAGAAATACTGACGGGAACATCAGCCTTCACCTGTCCGGCAGAGAGAAACGTATCTCTGGCTGTCATCCGTTTTTTATGCATAGCCTACCCTCCCATCTAGTTATCTCTCCTTATTTTATTATACCTCTATGGCGGGCTGTAGTGGTGGGGAGAAAAAAGAAGAAAACGCTCAAGTTCTTGGGATACCTGCTGTGGGGTCATCCCTGCCCAGCTCCATGGAAAAAATGAAGCCCGCGTCCAAAGTCGCGCATCTATGGAGCGTCTCAGAGGTGGACGCTAAAGGCAGGTTTCCTTTTTTCCATTACGCTTCGGGGGTATCCCAAAGACTTTCGCTACTTTCTTCTTTTTTCTCTGACCTGCTTTAGTGGTTGTTCTTGCTTAAAAGATAATTTCATAAGTCGGGCTTTTGTGGGGAAGAGAAAAAAGAAGAAAACGCTCAA